>JBOFUF010000400.1:0-4386 GCA_051652445.1 Shewanella sp. | reverse complement strand
CTAGGGTTTAATCCCTTAACCACTGTTCAACTTCGTCACGAGTCGGTACTGAGCCACTATGAATTAACTCACCATCAATCAACACCGCGGGGGTTTTCATCACTTTAAATTTCAATAAGGCTTGAGGATCTGTGTCTTTTTTCACAATCACATCCACGCCCATTTCTTCTGAGATATCCGCAATCATCTCTGCGGTTTTACTGCATTTAGCGCAACCACTACCTAATACTTTAACTTGTTTCATATCACTTCCTTAAAAATACTGTGCTGCAAAATTTAAAATCCAACATATTCAAATGAATACAATTAACCTGACCACCAGCAACGCCAAGACTCACTTCGTTAATGATCGACTTGCAGATGAGGTAAACAACCTCAACCCTTCGGCCTTAGCTGACTCATCATGTTTAGAAAAAGTAAGACTCGCTCAACGGTAGAGGCATCATTCGACATCCCCGTTGGCAGACTCGAACGAGGGCTTCGCAGCGAAGGGAGGTCCAATGCTCGCGCTTTTTGAACGCATCGAATAACCGTCTACCGAGACTGTCCACTGTCACGCCCACGACCACATATAGCAAGGTAAATTTTCAGCCAAGGCAAACTGATCAAAGCTTCACACAGACAAAGAGTGCATTGCCTGATACTAAATCCCATGGAACGATTCTTTCATAATCGTGTTCAAAAACATGCACTTCAAAATAGGGCGTCAACAATTTCTGCAGTTCAGTGAAACTAGTCGCAACCATGACGTGTTGGTCTTGCCATTGCTCAATACTATGAACTTTTCGTAAGCCAATATCCTGCAAACCTGGGACGTGTAACCCCGCGTCCAGCGAGCCTAAACCTTTCATATCAGAGACAGCTAAAGACGAGGCTAGCACCTCAGAAAATGGCAGACTGCTTTTAGCAATACTCAACTTTAATGACTGGTTCTCGCCTTGTCCGCAGTAATCCCAGCCTGATTCAAAGGCAAAATGACTCCCCTCAAACTCGGCAAAATGCTTAACCGAGCTGGTGTTATCGATTTTGTGTTTATCGACAGTGTTAAAACAAAACAGCCCACCGTCATTAAGGGCGCGGTGCACACTGGCGATGCAACTTTTAAGGCGTTCGATACAAGCACTGTAATGGATGGAATATAAAAAACACGTAATCAGATCAACTGGCTGCTCGATATAAAAGGTGGTCATATCTTGCAGGTTAAACAGGGCTTCGGGACAACGGCGCATCGCCATGTCAAGCATAGGCTGATTGATATCGAGGCCACGACACTGATAACCAAGATCGATAAAATGCCGTACATGCGGCCCCGTACCACAAGCTAAATCAAGGTGTTGTTTACCGTTATTGCCAAGGAGTTGATGCAGACGATGAATGCTCGCACTCTGTTGTTGATAGTTAATATCGGAACACATTAAATCGTAATAACAGGATAAGTCAGTGTAAAGCGCGTTAGAAGTCATAGTCGCGGATCGCTAGCAAGAGCAATTTTAGGTGGCGCATGATATATCAGTTCGTCGATATCAGAAACAAAGTATTACCCATGCTACTGAGTGCCGCTAGAGGTAAAAAATCGATTGCGCCACTCAAGGATTCAATTCGTGTTTGCAGAGCAAACATCGAGATCACGCTGCGGTTCGCGTCTTGTTTGCACATATCGCTGATTGTTCGCAACACCGCCTGACCACACTTCACCCATCCTCGCCATTTTATCTTCGCCGACATACCCTGCATTGTCATCAAAGCTATCAGGATGACCTAAGTCATCACTGTGACCTTGTCGATCTACAAGCAACCTGAAAATGCAGAATTCCGAGAGATTTACTTCAATTTATAAATCACTTCGACTCTATCTTCTATGCTCACTTGGCCTAACTGATAACTCTCTGCGGCGCCCATAGCATCGGCTTTGGCGTTCATCCGTAACATCACGGGTTGCACCGGACGTTGATCGTAATAACGGATCTGCCAGATTTTACCTAGGTTTTCACCAAAACCTTTAGCCAAAGATTCGGCCTTTTGTTTCGCATCAACAATCGCAGCTTGGCGTGCCTTGGCGACGTATTCAGCTTCTTTACTCGACTTAAGGGCGATATTATTGACCCGATTCATGCCCTCTTCTATGGCCAAATCGACCATCGCATTCAAGCGGCTCAAATCAGTTACCGTTACTGTGATTTGACGACTGGCAGTGTACCCTGTCAACTCTGGCGCTTTATCCTGCACATACACATATTGTGGTTGCAAATTCAAATTTGCACTTTGAATGTGCTCCTTAGCCACCCCTGCGGCCATTAAACGGGCGATAAACTTAGCCACAGCGGCATCGGAATTATCTTTAGCGGCTTTGGCGGTTTTTTCGGCTACGGCCACCTCCACATTCACATCTGCCATATCGGGTTCAACTTGAATTTGGCTAATCCCCATGGTTTCAATATGTGGAAAATCCACCGCTGCGGCGCATACCGCGGGAGCGAACAATACACTCGAAAAAAGACCACCCGCCACCCATACCGCTAAAAGAGAATTTTTCATCACTAACTCCAAAAAAATTTAAGGTAAATACCAGACTCAAAATGTAACCTCACTCGCACCTAACCTTTCTAAACGCGACAGATTTAAAAAAGGGTTAATTTTTCTGAAAAACTTTAAACTTATAGTACAAAACTGAAAGTCGTATTCTTTGAATGGTCAATGACACAGCGGATAGATAAACCAACGGCGAGCATCTTCACACCTTAGCTGTACATTTTTCAGTCAGGGCTACTGTACCTTTTCACCACTTCAGGTATAATCCGCCAACTTTTTTTAAGGCAGCTTATACCTGAGCGAGACACCATGACAGTTGAAACCTTTAAACCCAAGCAAACGACCACGTTGGATACGCCAGCAAAAACCCTAGAAGCCAATAGCACAAAGGCTGTCACCACAGGGAATCGTATCGGTTTCGTGTCATTGGGCTGCCCAAAAAACCTCGTAGATTCAGAGCGTATTCTGACTCAGTTACGCATCGATGGCTACGAAGTGACTAACAGCTACGACAATGCTGACTTAGTTATCGTTAACACCTGCGGCTTTATTGACGCCGCCGTTGAAGAATCATTGGACGCGATACGTGAAGCCTTAGAAGAAAACGGCAAAGTGATCGTCACCGGTTGCCTCGGTGCCAAAGAAAACCAAATCCGCGAAGTACACCCAGATGTGTTAGAAATCACGGGTCCACACAGCTACGAAGCGGTGCTCAAGCACGTTCACAAATATGTGCCAAAGCCAGAACACAACCCTTTTACCTCGTTAATCCCACAAACTGGGGTTAAGTTAACGCCTAAGCACTATGCTTATTTAAAGATTTCAGAAGGTTGCGACAACCGTTGTACTTTCTGCATCATTCCTTCGCTACGTGGCGATCTCGACAGCCGCCCAGCGGGCAGCATCTTAGATGAAGCTAAGCGTTTAGTGGAATCCGGCGTACAAGAAATTCTCGTTGTCAGCCAAGACACCTCGGCCTACGGCAAAGACAAAGGCGGTCGCACCGATTTTTGGAACGGTATGCCAGTCAAGCAAGACATCACTAGCCTAGCGCGCCAACTCGGTAAAATGGGCGCATGGGTGCGTCTGCATTACATCTATCCATACCCATGGGTTGACGATTTGATCCCGCTGATGGCGGAGGGGCTGATCCTGCCGTATTTGGATATCCCCATGCAGCATGCAAGCCCACGCATCCTGAAGATGATGAAGCGTCCAGGCCGTGTTGACCGTCAGTTAGAAGCCATTCAACGCTGGCGTGAAATCTGCCCTGATCTGGTGATCCGCTCAACCTTCATCGTCGGCTTCCCAGGTGAAACCGAAGAGGATTTCCAAATCCTGCTCGATTTCTTAAAAGAAGCACGTCTTGATCGCGTAGGTTGCTTTAAATATTCTGAAGTGGATGGCGCTGTCGCCAACACCCTAGCAGAGCTTATTAGCGAAGACGTTAAAGAAGACAGATACCACAGATTTATGGAAGTCCAAGCCGAGATCAGTGCCGAGCGTTTAGCGCGTTTTGTCGGTCGCACCTTAGATATTCTAATTGATGACGTAGACGAAGAAGGCGCTATTGGCCGCAGCTTCGCAGATGCGCCAGAAATCGACGGCATGGTATTTATCAATGGTGAAACTGAGCTGGAACCCGGTATGTTAGTGCGTGCTCACATCACCCATTCAGACGAACACGACCTTTGGGCTGAAGTGGTCGACGCTGACACTCAAGATTAAGCTAGATGCTGAATGCTAGGGTCTAGGGCCTAGCAGTTGCGCTTTTTGCAACCAACTAAAGCAGTAAAAAAGCAGATTAACAAAAGTTCAGAGCTAGAAAGTCAAAAGGGGCATCGCCATTGTGCTGAT
>JBOFUF010000399.1:0-5677 GCA_051652445.1 Shewanella sp. | reverse complement strand
CCTGTTGTACCGCTTGACCACCTGTTAAGGCGCCAAGTGAATTTACATAGCCTTTCTTGGCACTACCATTGACCAGTTCCCATAACTTAGCTGCACCACGCTTAGCGATAGTATTCTCCGGCACGATAGAACCACGAAGTGCAACCACTTCTTCGGCGGTGTAAGGACGACGCACGTGTTTCCAACGTGGGTTTTCTGCCCAATCGCGCTTGATTGCATCAATCTGTTCTTGACGTGAAATCTGAGTCGTTGCCTTAGTCATAGTGTCATTCCTTTCTATTTGATGTCGTAGCTCTTATGAAACTGCTTCCCAGTATCACTCAGCTAAATGGTTTAGTTGGCGCAAGCCCGCCACAGCGAAATTGGGTTGACCTGAACGGTTTAAAAAAATAGGTTCATTCTAAGCTGTCAGCATTTCGTAACCGGGTAAGGTTAAGAAATCAACCAGCTCGTCGGAGGTGGTAATGTCTTCAAGCAACACCGCCGCTTGGGTGAATTTGCCATGGGTGAATCTGTCGCTACCCACTTCTTTTTTCACGTTCGATAGCTCTTCAACCAACATGTCTTTAAAGAGTTGTTTGGTCACTAATTTACCGTTTGACAGCGACTTACCGTGTTGGATCCATTGCCAAATTGACGCTCTTGAGATCTCTGCCGTAGCCGCATCTTCCATTAAGCCGTAAATAGGTACACAACCGTTGCCGCTGATCCAAGCTTCCAAATACTGCAGGGCAATACGAATGTTCAAACGCATCCCTTGTTCAGTGCGCTCACCGTCGCAGGTTTTAAGCAACTCGCAAGCAAGGATAGGTGCATCCACATCACGGGTAATATGCAATTGATTAGAATGATCTTGGCCGATATATTCATTGAAAATGCCCATAGCGGTATCGGCAAGGCCAGGATGTGCCACCCAAGTGCCATCATGGCCGTTACGCGCCTCAAGTTCCTTATCACGACGAACCCGCTGCAATACCGCTTCATTCTGAGCAGGATCTTTAGCGGGAATAAAGGCTGCCATGCCGCCCATCGCTAAGGCACCGCGTTTGTGGCAAGTCTTAATTAAGAGTCTGGAATAAGCGCTTAAAAAAGGCGTATCCATAGTCACGGCTTGGCGGTCCGGTAATACTCGGTCGCTATGACGTTTTAAAGTTTTGATATAGCTGAAAATATAATCCCAGCGACCACAGTTTAGCGCGACAATATTTGAACGCAGTTCATAGAGAATTTCGTCCATTTCGAACACGGCAGGCAGAGTTTCAATCAGACAAGTACATTTAATCGTGCCCGCTTGTAAACAAAATCTGTCCTCAACAAAAGCAAATACCTTTGCCCACCAGCGTGCTTCAATATGGCTTTCTAATTTAGGAAGATAAAAGTATGGACCACTGCCCTTGGCCAACAGTTGGCGATAGTTGTGGTAGAAATACAGTGCGAAATCAAATAGTGAGCCTGGAATCGCTTTGCCATTAAACTGCACGTGTTTCTCTTTAAGGTGCAGACCACGAACGCGGCAAATAAGCACTGCTGGATTTGGCCCTAGCTTATAGTGCTTACCTGTTTCAGGCGCTGTGTACTCAATATCTCCCCGCACGGCATCACGTAGATTGATTTGACCTTCGACGACTTTTTCCCAGCTCGGTGCTAAGGAATCCTCAAAGTCGGCCATAAACACTTTGGCATTGGCGTTGAGTGCGTTGATTACCATTTTACGTTCAACGGGACCGGTGATTTCCACACGGCGATCGAGCAAATCTTCAGGGATCCCGCGAATTTTCCATGCACCATCACGGATAGCACGGGTTTCAGGCAAAAAGTCAGGTAATGATCCTTTATCAATACGCGCTTGCTTATCTTTACGCTTGGCAAGTAGAGCGGGTACTTCATCGGCAAACTCACGACAAAGAGATTCGAGTAAGGCGACAGCCCCTTCGGTAAAAATGACTTCTTGGCCAGGAATGTCACGCCCTACAATATTAAGCGTGGCGTTTGGTGTCGCTTTACCCAGTGTCGAATTCAATTGCTGTTCACTCAAAGTGTGTTCCATCATCTTGCTGCCCTCCCAAGTGGCTCCACTATTACAGATTTAATGCTGACATCTAAAGCAGTAGCACCCCCAATCACCACTGCAGATAAACTCACCAAAAAATCATCAAATGTCTGTTTCTAACTAAAACTTACCGACAAACGTTTGTATTTGCAACAGTCTATGGTTAGCTAAAAGACAAATAAACCCGAGCAAAAAACACATTAAAAGTGGTCTTACCAAGCCACGAGATTAGTAACAAACCATTGATAGAAAAGGCATTAAAAATTATATTACATTTTACACTTTACGTTAAACCCAATTTGTCAGACAACTTTACCAACCGCCTGCCAAAGTAATTACTTTCGTAATTTAATAACCATTAGTAATTAAATAATTACACCAATGCTCACCCATTAGACATAAGTAGAGATGACGCTATGTTTTGAACTAACCTAAGGGTAAGCATTTAAAAACGATATAAATCAGGCCAATAAACACATAGAACACCACAATTAATTAAAACGACCGTTTCATATTGACGCTTACGTAAAGGATACGCTATCACTATTTCGAAACCATAAACGGCAAGGTTGCGTTTTCCGATCAACAAGGTGGGATGCGATGGTTAATTGAAAAAATAAATCACTTTTCCATGAAAAAAATGGAACAAATTTAACATCGCGCCAGATGGCGCTCGATTAGACTCTATCCTGGGGATTTTTGCTTACGATAACCCATGACTTTCTGCTTCAAAGATATGCGTTTCATTAACATTGATTCGCAGCACTGCATATTTAAACCACGACATCTGAAACAGATGCCGCCAACTCAAATACAATCATTATTAGCGCCCTATTTATTTTGGTTGCATGACTTAAATACTGGCGATCATCCTCGATGACTCTTGATAATAAATACCCTTAAACAATGAGAACTAAAACAAACATTGTCGGTCGAAAAGTCACACAATTTTCGCTATGACGACATCAAAGCCCGATTGCCCTTGTCATAAGGGGGAATGCTTGGGTATTATGGCCGCCAGATTTTCAGAAGTAGCGCATACAATGATCAATAAAAAGCAAAGTCTTACTCTACTGGGCGCTGTGGCGCTCTCTGTTTCGCTCAGTGCCTGTAGCGTGTTCGATTGGCTAATCTATAAGCCAGACATTCCACAAGGCAACTACATGGAACCGCAACAAGTTGAAAAGTTGCGCATTGACATGACCAAAGAACAAGCCGAATACATTCTCGGCCGTCCGGTATTACGCGATAGTTTTGCCGATGATACTTGGTACTACGTGTATCACTACAAGAGTGGCCGTGATGCCAGCATTACCCATAAAGAACTCATCCTGCACTTTACCGGCGATAAACTTACCGCAGTGAATGGCGATTATGAACTGAGTAAAGAATTTAGTACGCCGCTAGATAAAAGCCGCTTACCAACAGGGAATAAAACGGAGCTAGTGCCACAAATTCCAGCACAGCGCGCTGATGAAATGCCATTAGTTAAAGAAAATCAAGCTGAAGCCCAAGTTAAAAAGCCAATTAAGTAATATCTAAGACTTTGCTTATCGACGATTAACTGATCATTAAATATAAAAAAGCGCCTAAGGGCGCTTTTTTATTGAATATAGAGTATGAACATTTAAGCTCGCCCACCCGTCACTTTATTCGCGCGACCTTCATCTTTGGCTTTATCCGCGCGGCGGCGACGCACATCCTTTGGATCTGCAATTAAAGGCCGGTAAATTTCGACCCTTTGCCCCGGTAAAATCACTTGATCATGTTTAACCACATTACTAAACACACCAAGCTTAACCGTGTCTAAATCGATCTCCGGAAAAAAGCTGACTATGTTACTTAAACGCACCACCTCAATCGCTGACGTGCCAGGATTCACATTCACCGACATCACTTTTTGCTGTGTAGGTAAAGCATAAACCACATCAACTACAAATTTATCTGTCTCATTTGTCACTGTAAATCACCTTAGCGCGACTCGTAAATGCCGTCACCATTGATGCCATAAGATCATTAAACACTTTACCAAAGGCCATATCGGCTAACGAACTTGAGAACTCAAAACGCAGTTCGAATTCGACCTTGCAGGCTTCCTCAGTCAGCTCAGTAAAACGCCACTGCCCCAATAAATACTTAAAGGGCCCATTTTCCAATGTTAAATCAATACTCTTACCTGGAACCACTTGGTTGCGAGTGGTAAATGTCTTACGGAGCCCCGCTTTACTCACATCCACAGAGGCCAGCATCGTCTTGCCATCAAATTCTAAGACTTTGCCACCCACACAACCGGGTAAAAATTCCTTATACGACTCGACATCATTCACTAAGTCATACATTTGCATCGCACTAAAACGGACTAACACACTTCGAGAAATTTGCGGCATAGGACTTAGCACTCTTCACTAACGACTTCACACCTACTAAAGCAAACGTGCGAATAAAAATTCCCGCCCGATGCACCACTTTAAGTAAGCAATCAAAATATGCACGGATTTTATCACGATACGTAAAAAACGCACCCCTTGTGCACTTAGACTGACACTCAACCACTCCATCGCGTTCAAAAAACCAGCAACAAAACGATAGAGGCTTGAAATTAACTAAATAAACCCTTATATCCATACCAAATTGATTCACCGTGGGTATAATGGCGCCACTATGGTAAAGAAAAATTCAAGCAAAGCCGCGCCTGCGACTATCGCACGTAATAAGCGCGCAACCTTCGAATACCGTTTCGAAGAGAAAATGGAAGCCGGCCTATCCCTTATGGGATGGGAAGTGAAATCTATCCGTATGGGTAAGGTCAACTTGTCCGACTGTTACGTATTCCTGAAAAATGGCGAAGCCTTTATGCATGGCTGCACCATTATTCCCTTGAATACGGCATCGACACATGTGGTCTGCGATCCCCTGCGTTTGAAAAAACTGCTACTGAGCCGTAAAGAGCTCGATAAACTGGCTGGCTTAGTCGAGCGCCAAGGCTACTCTATTATTCCGATGTCAATGTACTGGCGTAAAGGTGCATGGGTAAAAGTGGAAATAGGCCTAGGTAAAGGTAAGAAAGAACACGATAAGCGCGAAGATACCAAAGCGCGTGAATGGGAAGTTGAAAAAGCCCGCGTGATGAAAAAAGAAAAAACGCACGGATAATGAACAAACGATTGAACTTGAAGCAAATGATGCTAGGTGATCACTGTGCTACGGGTTACAATCAAATTCTTGGGGGCGATTCTGGATTCGACAGGATTCACGAAACCCTGGGAGCATGCCGAGGGGCGGTTGGCCTCGTAAAAAGCCGCACCGTTATAGTTGCAAACGACTCTAACTACTCTCTAGCAGCTTAGGCTAGCTAGCCATCTGACACAGGTCTCTCAAATGGGCGGTGTATACAGATGGTCATCCTACATTTGATAGCGAGGGAACTCCGTCCGGGGGTGAACCGCGAAATAGTACCGGACTCGCCCGATGAAATCCTGTCTTTCGGAGTTTATTCGGGTTAATTAAAAGAGAGACTAAGCATGTAGCGCCTTGGATGTAGGTGTTCTGGACGCGGGTTCAAGTCCCGCCGCCTCCACCAAATATAAGAACGAAGACGTCTCAGGACGTCTTTTTTCTTGCCTAAAA
>JBOFUF010000398.1:0-1891 GCA_051652445.1 Shewanella sp. | reverse complement strand
CCTCTGAGGAATATCTGTGAATATCGACAACTTAGCCAGAATCGATTTGAACTTGCTGGTCATACTCAAAGTACTGCTAGAGGAACAGAGTGTCACTCGCGCCGCCAGCCGATTACATATAAGCCAGTCAGCACTCAGTAAGAGCTTAAATCGACTCAGAGAAACCTTAGATGATCCCCTATTTCAGCGCACGGCGCATGGCTTAAAACCCACCGCGCACGCCCTCATTCTTGGGCAAAAACTACCAAATATATTGCAAGACTTGTATCAACTCACTCAGCCTCCGACCTTTAATCCTGCCAGTAGCAATCGACAATTTTCTTTTGCCATGGTGGAAAGCGCCTATGAAACCTTAATCCCATATTTTATCGGTCCTATGCTGACCACGGCACCCAACGTCAAACTTGACTCCTATGTCTGGACCGAAAAATCGATGCAGGATTTGCAGCAAGGGCAAATCGACTTTGGCATTTCAGGGCGGGATTTGCATCCACTGTCGGATTTTCAAGTGGATCGCCTGCCCGAAGGGATTGCCTATCAAACATTATTTACCGATCAACAAGTCTGCTTAGTGCGAGAAGATCACCCGCTGATGGCGGCGATCACCTCAGAACAATGGAATTTACCCCTTTACCTCGATATGGCCCATGTGCAGGTTCGTTGTGAAGGTAGTGATTGGTGGGCACTGGATTACTTTCTTGCCGATCTTGGGCATAGACGCCGGATCAGCACGACTGTACCCGACTTTTATGGTGCCGCCAGCGTTTGCGCCCACAGCAATTTAATCTTCACTCTGCCGTCGAGCTTTGCCCGTCACGCCTGCCAACTTTATCCGCTCAAACAACTGCCACTGCCTTTCGAATTTATGCCAATGGCCTATGTGCTGTTATGGCATCAAAGAAATGATGAAGATCAAGGGCATAAATGGATTAGAGAAACCATTTGTCAAAGTGTGTCTAAGTTATTCAATCCCACAGAAATGCTTTAACACGACAAAAACGGCCAGTAAAAAGCCCGACAAAGCGAAGGCTTTATCGGGCAATATCGAGGCACGCTATTAAGAATAGCGATTACAGAATAAATGTCGCGACTTGTGCATTCAGGTCATTAGCGCGAGCTTTTAAGCCCCTCGCCTGTGCCAAATCTGCCATGGCCGATGCGGTAATCTCATCGGTCACATCTTTAATCGCAACAGTATTCTGAGTTATTTCACCCGTCACTTGAGTCTGTTCTTCCGCTGCGGTAGCAATTTGGCCTGCCATATCTGAAATCACGTTGACCGCTTGTGTGATCTCTTCAAGGGCTTTCGCCGCCGCATTGGCATCTTCTACGCTATGACCCGCTAATGCTTGGCTGCTTTCCATCAAGCTGACTGCTCGAGCGGTAGTCCGTTGTAGCGTTTCAATCGTGGTATGTACTTCCTGAGTCGAATCTTGTGTGCGGCGCGATAATACTCGAACTTCATCGGCAACGACCGCAAAACCACGGCCTTGCTCGCCAGCACGAGCCGCTTCAATGGCTGCGTTAAGCGCCAACAGGTTAGTTTGCTCTGCAATCCCTTGAATTGTCGCCAGAATACTCGAGATAGACTTAGCGTGACGACTTAAATCGCCGATGACATCCGTTGCTTGAGTCACTTCATCTGCGAGTGAATTAATCGAGTTACGAGTTTTATTCACTAACTCTTTGCCCTGTAAACTGCTCGCTGCTGACTGTTGAGCCGCCGTTGCCGTGTTCTCAGCATTGGCTGCGATCTCATTAGTCGCACTCGCCATTTCAGTTACCGCAGTCGCGACCATAGCGACTTCTTGTTGCTGACGTTGTAACTCCGCAACTGAAGTTTGCGTGGTGGCAAGACTACGTTCAGCATCGGCATCTAACTCATTCGCTA
>JBOFUF010000397.1:0-5101 GCA_051652445.1 Shewanella sp. | reverse complement strand
CAATCGCGATGGACGAAGGTTTACGCTTCGCTATCCGTGAAGGTGGCCGTACAGTGGGTGCTGGTGTAGTAGCTAAAATCATTGCTTAATAGCGATAGAGATTAGTTAAAAAAGGAAGCTTCGGCTTCCTTTTTTGTTTAACTAGATTATTTCATAGGTTTTGTGGTTTGCATGGGATTCGCATCCTTGCTTACAAAGTCGAATAAGAATACAATCTATGGCCGATTTTTGACCCTGAGCTTATGCTATTTTGCGTTTCTAAGGGTGTTCGGAAATGCAGAGTATGATGTGGGATTATGCCTGTCAATTAATGTGCTCTAAGCTCAGGTCGTAATGAGTAACGGAAAAACCGATGACAACAAATACTGAAAACCAGAACAATTCTCTGGATATCGTGAAGTGGGGTTTAGTGATTGTATTACTAGCCGCTGCTGTTATTGGCAATCAAATGTATAGCGAAGCCAGCGCCGTCATACGTGCGCTTAGTGTTATCGTTGCATTCGCTATTGCTGGTTTTATTGCACTTCAGACTGCAAACGGTAAAAAGGCGTTAGCCTTTGCCCGTGAAGCGCATATCGAAGTGCGTAAGGTTGTATGGCCAACGCGTCAAGAAGCGCTAAACACCACTTTTATTGTCCTTGCTGCAACAGGCATTTTAGCTCTTATCCTTTGGGGTATGGATGCTGTGTTAATGCGAATTGTCAATTTTATCACTGGCGTATAGGCACCTCGAATGACTGAAGCTAAAGAAGCTAAAAAAAGATGGTATGTAGTGCAAGCATTCTCAGGCTATGAAGGCCGAGTTTGTAAGTCACTGATTGAATATATCAAAATGCATGGCATGGAAGCGTATTTCGGTGAAATATTGGTTCCGACTGAAGAAGTCATTGAAATGCGTGCAGGTCAGCGTCGCAAGAGCGAGCGTAAGTTTTTCCCTGGCTATGTTTTAGTCCAGATGGAAATGAACGATGACAGCTGGCATTTAGTCAAAAGCATCCCGCGTGTTTTAGGCTTTATTGGCGGAACGTCTGATCGTCCTGCCCCAATTTCAGATAAAGAAGCTGATGCCATTCTGCGTCGCTTACAAGAAACGACAGCGTCACCGACTCATAGAACTATATTTGAGCCAGGTGAAATGGTGCGAGTGTGTGATGGTCCATTTGCTGACTTTAACGGTACCGTTGAAGAAGTGGATTATGACAAGAGCCGCGTAAAAGTATCAGTGATGATCTTTGGTCGTTCTACACCTGTTGAACTTGACTTCAGTCAAGTTGAAAAGGGCTGATTAAATAAAATACAAAATCCGTTTGGCAACGGGTGCGAATTTCTATATAATTCGCACCCGTTGTTTTCGGGGGAGCATGTCAGCATGTCGCTGATGCGCGTTTGAACCCAAACTGAGGAAATGTCAGATGGCAAAGAAGATTGATGCTTATATTAAGCTACAAGTAAAATCCGGTTCTGCGAACCCATCACCACCAGTTGGTCCAGCTTTGGGTCAAAAAGGTGTGAACATCATGGAATTCTGTAAAGCGTTTAACGCCCGTACAGACAAAATGGAAAAAGGCATGCCTATTCCAGTCGTGATCACTGTATACAGTGACCGTTCATTCACTTTTGAAACTAAGACTTCTCCAGCGTCTTACTTACTGAAGACTGCGGCAGGCCTGAAGTCAGGTTCTCCACGTCCAAACACTCAGAAAGTGGGTACTATCGCTCGCGCTAAAGTTCAAGAAATTGCTGAACTTAAAGCTGCCGATATGACTGGTGCTGACATTGAAGCGATGACTCGCTCAATCGAAGGTACTGCACGTTCAATGGGTTTGGTTGTAGAGGATTAATATAATGGCAAAGCTAACTAAACGCATGCGCGTAATTCGCGAGAAAGTCGACGGTACGAAAAGCTACGATATCAACGAAGCTATTGCTTTGTTAAAAGAATTAGCAACTGCAAAATTCGTTGAAAGTGTCGATGTCGCGGTTAACTTGGGTATTGACCCACGTAAATCTGACCAAAACGTTCGTGGTGCAACAGTGTTGCCACACGGTACTGGTCGTGACGTTCGCGTTGCAGTATTTACACAAGGCGCAAATGCTGAAGCGGCTAAAGCTGCTGGCGCTGAGCTGGTTGGTATGGAAGATCTGGCTGAGAAAATCAAAGCCGGTGAAATGAACTTTGACGTGGTTATTGCATCTCCAGATGCCATGCGCGTTGTTGGTATGCTAGGTCAAATCTTAGGCCCACGTGGTTTAATGCCTAACCCTAAAACAGGTACAGTAACGCCAAACGTTGCTGAAGCTGTTAAGAATGCCAAAGCGGGTCAAGTTCGTTACCGTAACGACAAGAACGGTATTATCCACACTACTATCGGTAAAGTGGATTTCACACCTGTTCAATTACAAGAAAACTTGGAAGCGTTAGTGTCAGCACTGAAAAAGGCTAAGCCTGCAGTTGCTAAAGGCATTTTCGTGAAAAAGATCAGCATCTCTACCACTATGGGTGCAGGTGTTGCAGTTGATCAAGCGACGCTTGAAACAACGCTATAATTTTACAAAGCGAGTGCATTAGTCTATAATGCGCGCACTTTGTGGGTTGAAGCCTGTGTTACTTTCCGTTTAGATGGAGTTTAACTCAGGTTTCCGTCCAAGACCGCAGGTGTTTTTTGTAAAAATAACTTAATTTCCTGCGTAGACGGTGTCAGGCCCCAGCTAAATTTTTTTACTGGACAATCTGCACCGTAAGTCACTAGATACATAAGTATTTAGTATGGTAAATACTAGGGAATACCCTAGGTAGAATCCAGGAGTAAAGCCAATGGCATTAAGACTCGAAGACAAAAAAGCGATTGTTGCTGAAGTCAACGAAGCTGCCAAAGGTGCGCTATCTGCAGTTGCCGCTGATTCTCGCGGTGTGACTGTAGGTGCTATGACCGGTCTGCGTAAAAAAGCGCGCGAAGCTGGTGTATATGTACGTGTAGTACGTAATACATTGGCTCGTCGTGCTGTTGAAGGTACTGCTTTTGAGTGCCTTGCAGAAACGTTCACTGGCCCAACTTTGATTGCTTTTTCTTTAGAGCACCCAGGTGCAGCAGCACGTCTGTTAAAAGACTTTGCTAAAGAACAAGCTAACTTCGAAGTTAAAGGCGCAGCCTTTGAAGGGAATTTCATCCCTGCAGCTGATATTGATCGTTTGGCGAAACTGCCAACATACGAAGAAGCACTAGCTCAGTTAATGATGACTATGAAAGAAGCATCTGCTGGCAAGTTCGTTCGTACACTGGCCGCCTTGCGCGATCAAAAACAAGAAGCCGCTTAATTTTAAGCTGGCAACTTTTTAAAATTGAATTCAGAACAATAGGAAACATTTGTTATGTCTATCACTAAAGACCAAATCTTAGAAGCCTTTGCAGCTATGTCTGTAATGGAAGTTGTTGAACTGATCGAAGCTATGGAAGAGAAGTTTGGCGTTTCTGCCGCTGCTGCTGTTGTTTCTGGCGGTGCAGAAGCAGCTGTTGTTGAAGAACAAACAGAATTCAACGTAGTTCTGACTGCTCACGGCGACAACAAAGTTGCAGTTATTAAAGCTATCCGTAGCGCAACTGGTTTAGGCCTGAAAGAAGCTAAAGCTATGTCTGAAGCTTCTCCTATCGCAGTTAAAGAAGGCGTTTCTAAAGAAGAAGCTGAAGCTCTGAAGAAAGAGCTGACTGAAGCTGGTGCTTCTGTAGAAATTAAGTAAGCTATTATTTAGCTTGCTCACCCAAGCCACTTGGGTGGAGGCTGGCGGTTTTTTAACCGTCGGCCTTTTTTGCGCTATATGCGCTGGCGATTTTTTTTCACCGTTTGTCGCCAAATTTTGCAGTCCCTAGCAGAGATTACTGGTTAGGTTCTTGCCATCAACGGTGATGGGCAAACGTGCTGAATTGAATGACTTAAGTTATTTATTCAGTCTTGGTCACATCTCGTAAGCAGAGGAAACCCATGGTTTACTCCTATTCTGAAAAGAAGCGTATTCGCAAAGACTTTGGTAAGCGTCCAAAAGTTTTGGATATCCCTTATTTATTGTCTATCCAACTAGACTCTTTTAAGAAGTTCACCGATCAAGATCCTACCGGTGAGCGCGGTTTAGAAGCCGCCTTCCGTAGCGTTTTTCCCATCAAGAGCTTTTCTGGTAACTCAGAACTGCAATACGTCAGCTATAAGCTTGGCGAGCCTGTTTTTGATGTGAAAGAGTGTCAGATCCGTGGAGTTACGTACTCAGCACCACTACGCGTTAAATTACGCATGGTGTTGTATGACCGTGAAGCAGCGGCGGGCACAGTAAAAGATATCAAAGAACAAGAAGTCTACATGGGTGATATCCCATTGATGACGGATAACGGTACTTTTGTTATCAATGGTACTGAGCGTGTAATCGTGTCTCAATTACACCGTTCTCCAGGCGTATTCTTTGATCATGACCGTGGTAAAACCCACTCATCAGGTAAGGTGCTGTATAACGCACGTATTATTCCTTACCGTGGTTCATGGCTTGACTTTGAATTCGATCCTAAAGATGCACTATTTGTACGTATTGACCGTCGCCGCAAGCTGCCTGCGACCATCATGTTACGTGCATTAGAATATTCTACTCAAGAGATCCTCGATCTATTCTTTGAACGCGTTGAGTTCAAGATAAAGAAAGATACGCTGGTGATGTCTTTAGTTCCTGATCGTCTGCGTGGCGAAACTGCCAGCTATGACATTAAGGATGCGGAAGGTTCTGTACTGGTTGAAGCGGGCCGTCGTATTACTGCGCGCCATATTCGTCAGTTAGAAAAAACGAATACCACTGAACTCGAAGTGCCAGTTGAATATATCGTGGGCAAATATGCTGCTCAAGATTATATCGATCCGGATACGGGTGAAGTGTTAGTTTCTGCCAACAGTGAGATTAGCCTAGAAGATCTGGCGAAATTATCACTGGCGGGGATTAAAGAGCTCAGCACGTTATATATTAACGAGCTAGATCACGGTGCTTATATTTCAGATACGTTGCGTATCGATTCAACCACTAACCGCTTAGAAGCGTTGGTTGAGATCTATCGCATGATGCGCCCTGGTG
>JBOFUF010000396.1:0-3894 GCA_051652445.1 Shewanella sp. | reverse complement strand
AGCTGTGCAGTCGGTTTGCTGACGGCTTATGATGGCAGGTTTTGCCATCGGTTTAGCCATCGGCTCAGTCAGAGGCTTAGTCAAAGGCTTAGTCAAAGGCTTAGTCGCTGCCGGCGCAAAGTGATGCGGCAGTGGCGCTAGGCAATAATGCATGTCTTTAGCGAGCTCGACACAGGTCTGCCTTAATAGCAGTTCACTACAGCCCGTCAACCCCAGACAGATGATCAGTAGCGCGGGGGACACTCGCCATTTCGCGTTAAAGTTGAGCGACATGCGGTTACGCCTTTGCAAATTCAGGAATGGCAACTTGGTTTTGGCATAATTCGACCACCATGTTCAGGCGGCGCTCCGAGTCTTTGACAAAGGGATTATTGAGGTCCCAAGCGTAGCCCGCCAGAATCGAGCAGATCATTTGCTTGATGCGTGGATTCGGATCTTCATAGAAAATCACCTCCTGAAAGCGGCCGTCATACCAAGCTTGCACATAGGTGCGGAAGGTATTGACCCCCTGCATTAACGGCGCTGAATAATCGGCTTGCCAGTCAACCTTTTCGCCATTGAGTTGCTTTATCAAGCATTTTGCCGCCATCGATGCCGATTGCATGGCGATAGTGACGCCGGAGGAAAATACTGGATCAAGGAACTCGCCGGCATTACCCAGTAGGGCGAACTTGTCGGTCGCAAGGCGTGACACATTGGCGGAATAACCCTTGAGTGTGGCGCATTCTTGCACCACCTTAGCGTTGGCCAGCAGGGCTTTTAGTCCGGGTTCTTCATTGACTATGCTCATTAATTGTTGCTCAAGAGAGCCTTGTAAGCGTGCCAATAATTGCGGTTCTGCCACGACGCCGAGTGAACAACGACCATTGCTAAAGGGGATCAACCAATACCAGATGTCCTTATGTTCTGGGTGGACGCTGATTAAAATTTTATTTCGATCAAAGCTAGCATCGCTGATGTTGTCTTCCACATGGGTAAAGATGGCGCTGCGCGGTGGTAGGCAAGACGGACTTTCTAAGTCGAGCAAACGGGGTAATACACGGCCAAAACCACTGGCATCAAGCACATATTGGGCACTGATGTGATAAAGCTCGCCCTGTTCATTGCGCACCGTTAAGCGAGGATTCTCGGTTAAATCTATCGCCTCGACGGTTTCGCCGTAGCGGATATCGACCCCTTGGCTTTGGGCGGTATCGGCTAACAGTTTATCAAAACTGGCGCGCTGCACTTGAAATGTGGTGCCCGGCCCTGGGGTAAATTTATCGGTAAAATCGAAGGCAGTGTAAGTGCCATTGCGACGAAAGGCGGCGCCATTTTTATGCTGGAATCCGGCGGCATTGAGTGCGTCTAACATGCCAGCTTCTTCGATGAATTGCATGCAGCAGGGCAGTAAACTCTCGCCGATAGAGAAACGGGGGAAATGTTGTTTTTCTAACACCAGCACACGCTTACCTTGTTGGTGTAGCAAGCTGGCGGCAATGGCGCCTGAAGGTCCTGCGCCGATAATCGCCACATCGACGGCAAGTGAATTGGGCATCGCAGATAAAGCGTGAGCGGGTGTAGGCATGTAAGTCGGTTCCTTGTCGTTTCAGGACTTTTTAGTCGTTAAAATCAGTGGCGAAAGTAAGAAGGTAAACCCGATACCCAGTGACAGGGTTAAACCAAAGTAATGAATCGCTTGGGTCTGGCTAAAGGCGAGTAAACCAAAGGCCAATAGGGTCGAGCAGGCGGACATAAACACCGCCATCATCACTGCCTTGCCGTGGTTTTGGGCTGAGGCAAAAAACAAACTGTAGTCTATCCCAATCCCGAACACTAAAATGAGTGCGAGTGCATGGAACAGGCTCAGCGTTGAGCCTGTTAAGCCTAAGGTTGCGAGCGTTAGCAAGGCAGCAAGGGCTGGCACCGCGACCACAACCGCGGCTTTTTTAATGCCAAAACTCAGGCTAAACAACAACAGTGCGATAGCGAGTGCGTACGCTAACAGCTTTAGGGTTAATAGGCGGTAATGGCCCATCACGGCGGAGATATCCGCAACTTTATCGATAAGTTGTACGCTTTCATCATGGGCAAAGCGCGCCTTAAGCGCGTCAATCTGCTGAATGCCGCCAAGCAAGACAATCGCGCCATGATCTGCTCCATGATCTGCTCCATGATCAGCGCTCGCCCCAGCATCATTTATCTCGCCGGCATTATTTAGCGCACTAGCATCATGTAGAGCGTCATCGTCGCTAGCCTTGCCATTTGGTGCTAGCCACAGCGGTGCGAGCTGCTTACCTGCCTCTAACTTAAAGAAATCCACTGGGGCGATATAATGCTCTTTAGCTGCTAAGTAGCTTGCTTGCAGCTCTGGCTTTAGGTTTTCATCCAACCCTAGGCGTGTGAGCACCGTCTCTAACTGAGTTTGATAGATTTCGCTCTGTAAGCGATAAGCCGTGTCTTGCCTTTGATGGCTGGGCAGATACCGGCTGAGGCTGACATAGTTGCCTAACTCTTGGTTTGCAATAGCGGCATCGAGCAGGGGCGACACTCGCTCAAGCTGTTGCAGCAATGCTTCTTCACTCGCGGCGCGTACCAGTAAGAATTGATTGTCAGTGCCGCCGCTGAGTAGCTGCCTGAGCTTATTTTCAGGTTCAGTCACGCTTGCGGGGCTTTGCTGCAAATGGCGAATGTCGTCATCGACGGTTAACCTTGTTACGCCAAGCAGACACCACAGGACGATCACTAAAGCCAACATGCCCATGCCTAATGGCGTGGTCAATCTGTTGGAGAACTGAGTGAGGTTGGCAAGGTAGTTCCCCGCTAACGCTAATGGGCGGGAGCCCGATGGCAAACGACTTCCTGCTAACAGTGGGTAGGCGAGAATGAGTGTGAGATAGGCCCCGAGCAGCCCCGCGGCGCAGAAAATCGCCACTTGTTGCATCCCAGGAAACGGCGCTAAACCTATGCCCACATAAGCTAAGGCACTGGTGATAAAGGCAAGTGTCACGGTGGGAAAAATATACGCTACCGTCGCCTTTGCGCTACGCTCGCTATCGCTTAAGCGCTCGCAGTAAAAATGAAAACTGTAGTCGATGGCAATGCCAATCAAGCTAGTGCCAAACACTAAGGTGAGTAAATGCAGCTCGCCAAACAGGCTTAAGGTAAATGTCACGGCGAGTAACAGCCCGCTGGAAATAGTGACAATCGCCAGCAGTAGGGGCATCACTGAGCGAAACGCCAGCCAGACTAAGGCGATGACCCCAAGTAAGGATGCAAGACCCAGAATCGAGATTTCACGCTTAGCCGTTTGTGTCGCCGCAAGGGCATGAAACAGCGCGCCAGCCTTAAGCATGGTAATGTCGGGATAATTTTGTTTAACCGCATCCAATCCTAGGGTTAATGCTGTCATCTGCGCCAATTGCGCATTGGGATTAAAGGCGCTTTCTCGTCCCTTTGCCATCACCACCGCGGCGACATTATCACCTTGATTCGCCAGCAGTATGCCTTGGCTGACCCTGACTGTTGAACTCGGCGCGAGGGCGAGTAAATTGGCGGGGAATAACAGTAGCGGGTCTTGGGCAAGCAAGTGGCTATTGGCGTAACTAAAGGCGTTGTAAAGTTGCGTTGTGGCGGCCTCAATCAGACTTTCAATATTGGGGCTTGCTAACGCCTGAGCTTGTGGCGCTGTTAGTAATTTAAATCTGTGGGGGAAATAGTATTGCCCCAACGTTTCACCCAGCTGCATATCGGCGCTGCGAATATCGGTGAGTGCCGCATCTTTACCCGTCGCAATAAGGTCAGTTTCAAGCTTTTGCATCAACAGCTTAGCCGCAGCGACTGCCGTTATTTCATCCTTGGCGACAAGCGCAATATAGACTTGGCCCGCCAGCGTCGCTTCTACTTGGTTAAGGG
>JBOFUF010000395.1:0-13356 GCA_051652445.1 Shewanella sp. | reverse complement strand
GTACGCAGTGCGTACCGTTTTTATTAGCAGGATGAATACTTACAGTACGCCGCGGCGCATTTGGTCCCGTTCAATTGATTCAAACAGGGCAGTAAAGTTGCCTTCACCAAAACCTAAGTTATTCTTACGTTGGATGATTTCGATGAAAATCGGTCCAAACAGGTTTTTAGTAAATATCTGCAATAAATAGCCTGTATCATCACCATCCACCAGAATTTGGTGATGTTTAATGCGCTCACGATTTTCTGTGACCTGCGGTAACTTATCGAAAATAGTGTCGTAGTATTCAGGGATAATGTCTAAGCATTGGATGGAACTGCCTTCCATCGCATCCAGAGATTTAACGATATCGCGGCTTCTAAAGGCTAAATGTTGCACACCTGGGCCATTATATTCCTTCAGGTATTCATCAATTTGGTTTTTATCGCTGCCTTTACCTTCGTTGATCGGGATACAGAAGCTGCCATCTGGCGAACGCAGGGCGTAGGACACTAGCGCGGTTTGTACGCCGCTGATGTCAAAGTAGCGCACTTCAGTAAAACCAAAAATGTGTTTATAGAAATTCGCCCAGTGCTCCATGGTGCCTTTGTAGACGTTGTTGGTTAAGTGATCGACCTCGATAAAGCCTTTCTCTTGGGTGATAATTTGCTCGTCTAAATCTTCAAAATCAGCGGCATAGATATTGTTATCTGCGCCGAAGGTGTCGATGAAATAAATTAAGCTGTCGCCAATGCCGTAAATCGCAGGATAAGGCAAATCTTTATTGGCATCATCGGCGGGTTTTGCACCACGTTCAACGGCAACGCGATAGGCAAAGGCGGCATCTTCTACACGCCAGCCCATAGAGCAAATGGCGGGGCCGTGGGATTTAGCAAATTGTGCAGAGAAACCTTCGCGCTCAGTGTTGAGCAGAAAATTAATGTCATTCTGTTTGTAGTACAGGATGTCTTTGTTCTTGGCTTTTTTCAGCAGAGAAAAACCAAAGTCGATAAAGACTTTGTGCATAAAATCAGTATCAGGGCTGGCGAATTCCGTGAATTCGATACCTAATAAGCCCAGTGGATTGAGTTCGCTTGCCATGATGTTTTCCTCGTTATTTTAGTGCAACACGCCGTCACCCTAATGACTCCCGCATGGGAGTGCTGGTGGCTTGGGGCTAGTCTTCTAGCCAAGAGCGGTT
Source organism: Shewanella sp. (assembly GCA_051652445.1). Taxonomy (GTDB): domain Bacteria; phylum Pseudomonadota; class Gammaproteobacteria; order Enterobacterales; family Shewanellaceae; genus Shewanella. The sequence goes on along the minus strand of JBOFUF010000395.1, from coordinate 12,176 downwards.
GTAGTCTTTGCTCATGCAATTTTGTACATGTTCGGTTAATTTCAGTGGGGCGAACGTGTCCACCATCACTGCATATTCATAGGTTTCTTTCTTGCCAATTGAGGCTTCAGTGCGGCCCGGTTGTGGTCCGTGGGCTACACCTTTTTGATGTAAGGTCATGTAACCCGCTTCAATGCCCGTGCGGCTCATAAAGTCGCCATCGACGTAATACAAGACTTCGTCGCTATCTATGTTGTTGTGGTAATAAGGCGCCGGAATCGATTTAGGGTGGAAATCGTAGGGGCGCGGTACGAAGTTACAGATCACAAAGTTATGGGCGGTAAAGACTAAGTGATCAGATGGCGGCAGATGGATTTTGCCTACCTTTGGTGCGTATTCTGTGATGTTGAATGCCCAAGGGTAAACGCAGCCATCCCAACCCACTAAATCAAAGGGATGCCATTCAAGTGTGGTGAGCTGGTATTTATCGCCAAACTTACACACTAAGGGAAAGGCGCCGCGCTCAACCACAGCCTCTTGCAATGTGGGTACGCGCAAATCGCGCTCGCAGTAAGGTGCCGATTCTAATAGTTGACCATATTCGTTACGGAAATGCTTAGGCACTTCCACCATAGAGAATGACTCGATGACGAAAAGTCGCACATTGCTGTAATCGTTGAATTTAAGTTGATAAGTGGTGCCGCGTGGGATCACGAGATAGTCCCACTTTTGGACCTTTATTGTGCCGTACTCGCTATAAAGCGTGCCTTCGCCTTCATGGACAAAAACCACTTCATCGGCATAGGCGTTACGGTAAAACTCGTCGGTATCGGCGGTGACTTTGGCGGTATACAGTGCTAAGTCATTGTTATAAAAAATCTTGTTACGGGCGCTGAAAAAATTACCTTCACGGTCGGCGTCGCGGGAATCGAGTTTATAGTTTTGGACCAGCGAATCTTCCCAATTGGCACCATGGCCTAGGCTGTAGGGCGCCACTTCCAATGCTTTGGTTGGCATGTTGTGGTGATATTTATTGGAATAAATATTGGAAAAACCATGGGTTGAGAACAACTCTTCACGGTAAAGCTCGCCGTTTTCCTTTTCAAATGCGATATGGCGTTTATGGGGGATCTGCCCTTGTTTCACATAAAATGGCATGGTTATTCCTTCAATATTGCGTTGCAGGATTACCTACATCGCTGGTCGTTATGCTGCAAGTTGCATTAGTGTGATCTTGTTATCAATTTAGTTGCTTGAATGAACAAAAAAAAGAATAATAAATCCGTTATCTCAATCTAAAAATTAGATGGTATTCTAATCTTTACGAATCGTAGTGTTTCCGTGACATGTTCATTAGAGCCAAGGAGTGACCATGCGCATCGATATTGATGCTTTTAATGTGCTGCAAGTGCTGGTGGAAGAGGGCAGTTTTGCCAAGGCGGCGGAGCGATTACACAAGGCGCAATCGGCGGTGAGTTATCAAGTTAAAAAGTTAGAAGAGCACCTAGGCGTAGCGCTTTTTAGCCGTGAGCAATATCGCGCTGAGCTGACGCAAGAAGGCCGGGTGATTTTGGCCGAGGGACAAAGATTACTGCAACACCTTGCAAATATTGAACATCTTGCCAGTCGTTTCAGTGAAGGTTGGGAGCCAAAGCTAGAGCTAGTGATAGACGGTGCCTTACCGATGGAGCCTATCATGAGCGCCTTAAAGCGCATGGCTGAACATCAGATCCCCACTAAAATTCAGCTTAATATGGAGTTTTTAGGCGGCGTGCAACACAGATTCGAGCGTGATAATGCCGACTTAATGTTAGTGAAAGATTATCGCACTGGCCCCTATTATCATCCGCAGCCGTTGCCTGCAATCACCAGCGTGTTGGTGGCCAGTGCTTCGCATCCTTTAGCTTTTATTGGTGAAATCAGTTTATCTGAGCTTCAGCAACATGTTGAATTGACTATCGAAGACTCTTCACCCAATAAAAGTTATCGCGATGAAATGCAATTTGGCGGCGATAAAGTGTTTTATCTTTCTGGCTTTATCATGAAAAAGAACGCCTTATTAAAAGGCTTAGGGTTTGGCTGGTTGCCGGACTTTTTAGTGCAAGAAGAGCTGGCTAAGGGTGAGTTAGTTGAAATCGACTTTGTTGGTGGCAGCCGTTTTACCTTTATTCCACAGCTCGTCTCGACCTTAGAACGCCCGCTTGGCCGTGCGGGACAACTTTTTACCGAGCTGATATTAGAGGAGTTTGCTAAGGCTGAGCAGTTTAATGGCGTGGGGTTGGGTTGATAAGCCTTTGCTTGTTATCTTTTGATACACGTTAGCGCATAAAACAAGCGCATTTTAACCTTTTATGTCATAGATTAAGGTCGCGATGAAGAGTGAAATTGTGCCACGATAGGTAAAGATTCATCCATCGGGGTTAATTTACAGGATACTAACAAGGAACTGACCGTTAAGAGGAATATTTTGCCTCTTTACGGCGTTTCTAGTGAGCGTTGAATGTGCTTTTCAACCCAGATTGAAATCAGATACATCATTAAATAGCCTGTGCCTAAGGCTAAAATCACCGCGACGACATTTTCCGTAAATAGACGATATGCATAGAAAGTACCGACCAGCACGGCGATACCGGCAAGGCGAATAAGTAAACTTTGGGTAAAATAGCCGTGGGCTTTGATATAGGCTAACTGATAGCCATTGAGCATCATGAAGATAAAGAACATGGAGAAATGCATTAATACCGGGGCCGCTTTACTGTATTGTTCGGGGAATAACCAAGTCACTAGCGGTTGACTTGCAAAAATCATCGTCACAAAAAACACACCACCAACCCATAACGACACTTTTGTTAGCCATGACTTAATGTGTTGGACTTCCTCAAAACGTTTTTCTCGTACGCATACGGCGACTTCGGGCAGCACAAACCGGTAGATGGGAAAGACAAACAGCAGGGTGAGGTAAGTGAGAATCGGCCGCACCACCACTTGGAAATCACCCAGTTCATCTATGCTGAAATAGCCAATGGTTAGCAGTACGGTGATGTAAATCATCAAGATACTGGCACCCGCTTCCATCGACGCCGTCAGGCTTTTCTTCATAAAACTGCGTAAACCCGTATCTAAATGCACCGCACTTAAGGGCGGAGTGGCAATGTCTTTGCGCCGTGTTAAGTACATATATAAGGCCACGATGAGCGATGACAGTGTCATGCTGTAAAAGAGGGATGCAATGGCGGTTTGTTTTAAGCCATAGAAACATAATAAAAAGCTCGTCACTTGCGCGAGAGGCTCTAACCAAGTGACTCGATTGGAGAGGGCATATAGCCGATACATGGCAATTTGATTGGTAAAATAGACCTTGATCCCCATACTCAGAATAATCCCAACTAATTGAAAATATTCTACATTAAGATGCAGCTTGTGCTTGATATAGGGTAAAACTAAGCCCCATGTCAGCAGTACCATAGCGATCAAGCTGTAACGGAATATATTGGTGATATCCACATCTTGCTTAGTCTGGGAGTAGGTCACCACCATAGAGGAGCGAAATCCCGTCATTAGGATTAGCGACATTGAGATAATGTCGATCACTGTGTGATAGAGCGCTAGATCGGCTTTGGCAACCCATTGTGCTAGCCAGAGTTTAAATAGAAACCCCACAGAAATACTGGCAAGTGATGCCCAGAACCCCGCAATAATTGCCTGCTTAACTCGTTGAAGTGGGGTGTTTTCCATTATCAAAAATCCAGCGTTAGTCTACGGTCATTATCAGGATGCTATTAATTCAATTAAGATTTTGCCTTAGCCGCATGAGTATTTTTAGGTGACACTTATCTTGTTGGTTAGATATCTTTTCACCCAGCATGAGTCTAGCATTTAGCCAATTTGCGACCAATAGTCAGATAGTAAAGGCATGATAAATATCAATATGTTGCTTTATTGTAAGTCATAACGTTATTGAGTGAGGACTGGGGTGATACATGGTCTTACAGACAACGTTTTTTGATAGATAAAAGCAGTATTAAGACGTACTCAACGCCCAGATAAGCGCTGGGCGTAGTTGTAAAAGTGTCAGTTATCAATGCCATTTTTCCATACGAAGTTAATCGGTAATGATATTGACGATATCGAGGATTTTACGGCTGTTATTATCGAGTTTGATTAGTGAGCCATCGACTTGAATGCTAATGTTGCCATCTCTATCCAAAGGCACGACAATCTGGCCGCGATCATAAATATCGTGTTCAAGAATATCACCACGATGAAGTTTTTTCTGCCAACCGGGAGGTAAGCGCTCACCATTGTCGATCTTTTTTTGTAATCCAGGGGGCAAGCCTTTATCTTTTTTATGATGATCATCTTTAGCAAAGGCGGAAATGGGCGTCGTTAAGCTAATAATGAGTCCAGCAATCATTAATGTATTGAATTTATTCATTTGTGTTTGCTCACAAGGCTATGACGTTGATAGGGTGACAATAGACGATACAAGATGAACCTTGGCTGAACACTGTGTCGCCAATATCATTTTTTACCGAGTTAACATGAGTACAGCTTGCCATTGCTCGGCTGTCACAGGTTGGATACTGAGCCTTGAGCCTTTAGCAACTAAACACATATCGGCTAATTGTGGCAGGTTTTTAATCACACTTAAAGACATCATATCGTTAAATTTTTCGACAAAGCGGATATCTACTCGCAGCCATCTTGGTCTTGTGGAATCTGACTTAGGGTCGAAATATTTTGATTCGGGATCGTAGGCCGTGCTGTCGGGATACGCATTTGTCACGACCTCAGCGATACCGACAATACCGGGGACTTTACAGCTTGAATGATAGAAAAACACTTTGTCACCAATCTGCATGTCATCGCGCATATAGTTACGCGCCTGGTAGTTACGTATGCCAAACCAAGCTTCGGTTTGCTTCGGACAAGCTTCAAGATCATCTATGCTGAATTCATCGGGTTCCGATTTCATAAGCCAGTAGTTCATTATGTTTCCTTTACGTATAGTTGCAATTAAGCGCTTTAATATCAGTGAGTTTATCTTAATTTTATCCAACACCCCAGTTCGCCACCCACAGGAAATATTGTTCATTTGAATCAGACGGGGAAGATTTAGACGTTCAAGATGCGTGCGCTTATGCATCAAGAGTAATATCAAAATACTAATGACTAAGTTGTGTTGCTATGAGTTAAATAATACGGTTGAATTTGACCTTCAAGTCGTGCATTACGGCTTGTATTGTATTTGCCGCGAATGCTGTTGGGTTCATTGCAACAAAACACTGAGGGATCCCCTCATCAATCAGCCATGGCATAACCATATTTGAGCAGCTGATTTGCGAACGATACGTAAGCTGCAAGTCACTCTTTTTCCGTCACGTGGTAATCAGGCCGCCTGAGTACCTCCAAACCCAAGCGAATCGCTGACAGCACCGTACCTTGATGATTTTTGTGAATTATCAGGGGATTCCTCAGGGTACAGCCTATTGAATCTGTTACCTCGGACGAACTGTGACTTCGGACGAACACAATGTCAAAAAGGTTGCCGCTGGACGTATTGATGCTGCGGTGATTGATGTTAATGTTGTGCATTATTTACTTAAGCAAGAGGCCTTATTGCCACTGGAGGAGGAAATAGCCTTAAGCGAGGCGATATTTTCTGTATGGGATGAAAAAGCACTACCCACTCTTGAAACCAAATAATCGAGCGTGAATAGCGCTGTTAACTCATTGTCTTATTAAGCTTTAGCCACGACGGTTTGGCCTATTGGCGTGAGACTGAGCAAAGCCAATTTAAGGTGCTGTATTGCGAAGGGAATGCCAATAATAGTCACAAAACAGGCTAAGGCATGGACTAAATGTCCTATGGCTAACCAGATCCCAAATAATAAGAACCAAATAATATTTCCCATCATGCCTAATGCACCAGTGCCTAAATCTTCACATCCGGTTAAATGACGGCGGTTCATTTGTTCTTGGCCAAAGGGCCAGAAGGTCATTTCACCGATAACAAAGCAGGCGCGTCCAAAGGGAATACCAATAATACTGATAAAACACAGGATACCTGCAAGCCACCAAGCGAGCCCCATTACAAACCCACCGAGCACAAACCAAGCTATGTTAAATATTAAGCGTAATACTGCCATTGAAAACTCCTTATTTTATCCTGTTAGCCTTTATCGTTAGCGTTGATAAATTGAATCAATGTCAATGTATAGGCGATAACTATGCCAACTATGTAAGTCATTAATAAAAAATGAGTTATTTTTTGGATCTGAACTGAGTTGGTTATTTTCACTGATTTTTCGCTAAATTGCTCATTTCTTAAGAGCACAAGAGTGAAGGTGGCGTTACACTAGCATTCCCTTAATGGCTTATAAGCCTGAGTATTGAATCGTTAGAGGAAACTGATGTTTGCAAATTCCCCTGTAGATATGTTTGCCTTTGCTGGCCGAGACATTTTCCTAAAACGTGATGATTTACTGCATCCGGCGTTTAGTGGCAATAAAGCACGCAAATTCGGCTATTTTTTAGATCATGATTTCGCAGGGATCAATAAGGTGATAGGTCATGGCTCTCCGCTAGCTAACTCACTATATTCATTGTCAACACTGGCGAGAATGAAAGGCTGGCAATGTGATTTTTATGTAGATCATATTGCCAGTCAAGTGGTTAAACATCCCACAGGCAATTACGCTGCCGCGTTAGCGAATGGCGCCAATATTATCGATTTAAGTGTGTTAATAGCACAAAAGCAGGCGTTCACTCCGTATCAAGGTGAACCGCACCGGTTATCAAATCTGAATGCAAGGTCTTCAGTTGCAGGATCACGGCTCAGTTGCCAAGATTATATCGAGACACATGCACTCGGCCATGAGCCAACGGCGCTTTTTATTCCTGAGGGCGGTCGCTGTGCCTATGCCGAATACGGGGTAAATAGATTGGCGCAAGAGATAGTACAGTTTGCAAATGAGAATAGATTGATTGATTTAAGGGTGTTTTTACCTTCGGGGACGGGAACGACAGCGTTATTTTTAAATCAGTATTTTATGCGCCAGCAAACAGATATTCGCGTCGTGACTTGTGCCGTTGTCGGTGGTGATGATTATTTACGTTTGCAATTTACCCAACTTAATCCCGATAACAGTGAGCACCCACATATTGTGAATGCCGGCAAGAAATATCATTTTGGTAAACTTTATCCTGAATTTTATGCCATGTGGCAGCGGGTCTGCGCCTCAGGTGTGCAGTTTGAATTACTCTACGATCCCTTAGGTTTTATTGTGCTTGAGGAATATTTACAAGGCGGAGGCTCTCATCCTGTGATGTATATCCATCAAGGTGGCTTGCTGGGTAACGAGACTATGTTGCCACGTTATCAACGTAAATTAGCATTAGCGAGCAATCCTAACCTTCAATATCGTTAACTTAGTGAGGCTGTAAGTTATCATGTATTCTAAGCCGCAAATAGCCGCTTTGCCTAACGTATGTTAAATTCACGCTGAAACCTGCATCTTTGTTGGGGTGTATAATCGGTGAGATACCTCACTTAAGTTTTGATGACGGATGAGGAGTAATAATAACTGAAGCGGGATATCTAGCGAATAACGGCTTTCATGTTTTTTAGGCTTATGGGTATTCCTAGTGGTTTTATTGATGAAAACTGCGATCAATTTCTAGAGTAAACCGTGTAGTGTAAACGGCACGAAAAATAGTCATGGCGCCACCTTAATATTGAGGGGCATAAGGTTTGGGTCAAAGAGCACAAAGAGTCAGTGGAATCGATTATGGCAACAGACGGTTTCGTTTAAGGATTTTATAGGTACGCAGGGCTATATTCTCGAGGTTTTTTAAATCTTTTAGGCTGGGAATCGCATCGCTAAATTGCCAATAACTGATTTCAGCATCTAACATTTCCAGCATTTTTTTCGAACAGCCTAAACATTGTCCTTGGCACAGTTGTGCTTCCGCTAAATTGAGTGGAATTGTCGCTTTAATTTTGTAGAGTAAAGTTTGCATAGCAATCTGAGTATTAGGTTTTGGCATAGATGATGTGCAGAACAGTATTTATGTGTATAAAAATTAGCGGATGCTGCAATGGGGGAAGGTGATCTGAAGCTTAATTTGACTCATTTGGTTCGGCAGGTATCTGTGTGAGAGAGATACAGCCTGAACCAAATGTGCTCGTCATAATGACGTAAAAAGGATAGCGTGTTCGTGACATTCGGCTATCAATCTACTTAAGTATTCGGTACTGTGAAGAGAATGGGAACCGAGTAAATAGACTTGAGTAAACAGGTATTGCGGTACTATTTTTAACTTATCGCTTTACTTACGCTTAGACTTATTTGTTTGCGGACAATAACCACTTCATAAAGCTGATGGCTTCTGTACGTTTAGAAAAGGTCTGTCTATTTTTACCTTGGCGATCGGTAAAAGCAATTGATGTTTTATTTACTGAGATTGAATCTACAGGGAAGTTCACTGTAATTTCATGTCCATTAATTTTGTATGACATATGCCACACTCCTTTTGTTAATTCACCCATAGGTGAGATAGTATAACTATAAAATATCCTTAGCAATTGTGCGAAAGATTCGTTCTATTGAGTATCGAGGTTACCCCATCTTTGATTCATTAATCAAGAGATGCTTAATCGATAAATAATTCATGTTGCCGATTATGCCAATAGAATAACTAGATTCAGCTAGTTGACCATAGCTTAGTGACAATACTATGACAACAAGGAGAACAGTAAGTTCACAGACATAACCACATCATCTTATGTGATATCGAATGATTGAGCTTATGGGGTTTTGCTTGTAGTAGGCTTTCTTTATGAGGACCGAACCCTGATTGCTAATATCAGGCTGGGTTAAAAAGGTAAACAACAAGGTGTATCTCAAAACGACGTGAAGTATACCAACAAAAATGATTTGTGCAAGTTTAATTTGTATTCAATGTGATTTTTATTTGACGGTAAATTTAATCAAACTGTTATTGACATTTTACCAGCCAATTCGATAAAAACCCATTAAAACAGGCCATTTTAATGGATTCATCGCAATAATTGAGCCTAAAGGTTTAATAAATGAGTTCACCTATAGGATTTAGCAGTTTACTCAGACCTTTAGTAAAATGCAGCGGGGCATCTAATACTGTGTAGCATAAACAACCTTGAGTGGTTTTAGGTGAGTGATGGTGTTGGCTGTTGAGCACGATAAAATCACCTGGCACATAGTGACCATTAATATCAGAGAACTCTCCTGCGAGTAACAGGGTCAACTCATCGCCTTTATGGGTATGTTGAGGGATTTCACCTTGAGCATCTATATGTAATAAATTCGCGCGGGTGCTCATTTCATCAATATCAAAACTCATACGGCTGATTTTACCTAAGTTTTGCCATGGACGATCCAAATGTTGACGAAAAACCGATGGCACAGTGTAATGCTGTTGCTTTATTTGCACATCAATAGGGGTGTGTATCGGTTGTTTTGTCGCTGCGGGTTGATCCATGATTTGCGCTAGCATAGCGTTAATGTTCCATGCCGATTCTTGATTGTCGCCAGAGTATTGCATTTCAACAGGCTCCCTGTGCATCAACTCTTCGCCTGCATCATTTACTGCGTGATCGCCATGTGGATTTAATACTAAATTTGCCGCTTGTTCGGTGAATAGGGCAAGCTTATCACGACAAGCCTTACATAGATCGCAGTGGGCAGATACCGCTATCGCCATTGATAAAGGTAAGTACCCATTGGCATGGCTGACAAGGAGGTCTTGTTGGGGATGATGCTTAATCATGGTGTGTCTCCAAGAAGCTTTTTAACTTTTCTAGCCCTAATCTTAAACGAGATTTTATGGTTCCGATTGGCACCCTTAGGGCATCGGCTAGCTCTTGTTGAGTGAGTTCTTGCATGTAAATGCCTTGCACAACTTGTCTTTGTGCTATGGGAAGGGCATCAAGATGTTGGAGTAGTTGAGTCGTCAACTTGTGATCAGTGAGTGTGTCCTGAGCTATGCTCGCATCACACAGCGGCCAAATATCATCACCGAAGGTATCTTCTCTATTATGTTGTACCCGTCTAAGCATATCGAAACATTGATTACGCATAATCGTAAACACCCAAGTGGTCACTGAGCCTTTTTCTGCGTTATACAGGTGAGCCTTAGTCCAAACACTGGTCATGGTTTCTTGCACTAAGTCCATCGCCAGCCCTTGCTGATTCAATCTTTGTAAACCAAAAGCTCGAATCTTGGGCATGAAATGCTGGAACAAATGCCCAAAAGCGGCTTTATCGCGGTTGCCTGCTACTTGTAGCATAAACATTAATAAATCATCGGAAGGAGGAGCGCAAATTTGGGACGCTGAAGTTTCGTTATCCATAGCCGAATGAGTCAGGGACATGATAGGCACATGATACCGATTTTGGCTGCTTTGTAATTGAATGTTTTCCATTATTTTCGCTCTTATGCCAATCGTTACCTAGAGTTTAGTGTGAGTCACCACAACGTTGGCTGGCCTATTTCATTTATGAGCCTAGCTTTGCTGTCACACGACTAATCAATACGCAGTGGCTTAAATAAAGGATCATTTACAGGTTTATTTAATAACGGACCGCAATAGGTCTCGGGTCGCTATATGGTCTAAGGTATTTATACATCTGTATTTTTCTGATGCTTCTACAGGTAATATTTCTAGCCAGCGCTGGCAGACCCAAGCGATATCATCAAACTGTTCTGTTTGGTAGTGTTTGAGATGTTGTGGATATTCCTTAAGGATGTTTTGTAACATTTGGCTCAAGTAACGCTCATCGGTCGCAATAGGGGTTGTCGGCCAATTGTCGATTAAGCTGACGTCGCCACGTTTTAAACCGTCACTGTCAATACTGATTTCATCAAGTGTAAAGCGCTTTGACCCCTGAATACTGATCCCTAATAGTCCATCGGGTAAGGTTTCAAAATCAATAATATTTACTAAAGTGCCTATGGCCTGAATGGTTTTACCATCCTCTTGGAGCATGCATAAGCCAAAGCCTTGACCTGACTTTAACGATTCAGCGACTAAGCGTTGATATCTAGGTTCAAAAACTCGAAGTTGTGTGTAACCTTCGGGTAATAAACAAATGGGTAATGGAAAAAGGGGTAATGTCATTTTGGACTCTGGTGAACTTATATCGCTAGTATTACGTACCATAGTGGCAGTTCGATCAGTAAAATTATTCAATAACTATATCTAGAGATCTAGAGGATGGTATGAAATTAAATCCATTTGAGAAAAAGCTGGTTCAACACCCATTACGTTTTTGGTTGCAAAATCATCTCGAGGCACCGTTATTGACCGCTATGATGCCTAAACCTATGGCTTTGTGCGAACGAGCATTAGAAATAGGGTGTGGGTTTGGTAACGGAATTCAATTGATCCGGGAACATTTTGGTGCTGGTCATGTGACTGCTGTTGATATCGATCCGGACATGGTTACAGCGGCCAAAACTCGCTGGCAATCACAGTCACAGGGGTTAACAGGGCTGAATTTTTCGGTTGCTGATGCTACTCGTTTACCCTTTGCTGATAGCGAGTTTGACATAGTGTTTGATTTTGCCGTATTCCATCATATTCCAGATTGGCAAGCGGCCGTTAAGGAGGTTGCAAGGGTTTTGAAACCGAACGGATATTTTGTAGTGGAGGATTTATACCGTGCGGCAATTTGTAATCCATTGAGTCGACGGCTATTTGACCATCCCCAGCAGAACCGTTTCAATCATAACGAGTTATTAACGGTATTACTTCAGGTGGGATTTAAAGTCGTTTGCGACAGAAATGGCTTTAATCTTGCTGGTATGGTGCTCGCCCAGAAGAGATTGTCTTAGGCGGTAAATTCACCAATTAGCGGCTTAATTGTCGAGTGTCGCACTGCGGAGTTGAATTCGGGGACAAGTAATCAATCATTGATCGCATCGTGAGATTGGAACTATCGGTGGTTGATGTGAATCGATGACTACTGGTAGGCTGCGCGCTGTTAATGAAAACTGTTAATCATCGCTTTTTGATACAGTGATCATATTCGTTCATCTACCATCGTTTCAACTGCACCTCTGTAAGCGCCTGACAACCACCGGTTGATAGCTCGCTCGATTACAACGCTAATTCGGCTGCTACATCGTGCAATACTTGGCGTTTCATTTCTTTG
>JBOFUF010000394.1:0-11767 GCA_051652445.1 Shewanella sp. | reverse complement strand
AGCACGTTAAATCCGCCGGCGTATCAGCAGCTGGCTTTGGCAGCGACGCCAGTGCTTGGTGATGGTATTTCGGCCGGATTCCGCTGGCAGTTGTGGCGTTTTGCTGATTGGCAGTTTGAATTTCCGGTTGGTGTCATTCGCTGGCAGGCTGAACTTAAAAGTGAGGTCGGTAGCGGCACAGTGACGGATAAAATGGATGGCTACGACTGGTACGCAGGTCTGGCAGTGAATTATCAGTTAAGTAGTGATTTGATGGCCGGGCTCAGTTATCAGCATCTGGATCTGGCACCCGGTAGTGTGCAGCAATATCTGCTGACGGTGCGTCATCAATTCTAGGGATATGCAATAACGAGTGGCAAATTTGAGAAAAGGCTGTTGGTGACACCACCAGCGGCCTTGTTTTTTGTGAGATGTGTCGCGGATCTTACTGGCGTTATTCCCGGATTACCTTGAAGGGTTGTCTTTGGCAGCAGCACCCTTTTGCCCTGTCACGATAAGCCTGCATCTGCAGCTAAGTCCCCAAGTAACAACTCTTTCTGAGTGCTAAATAGTTCATTTTTAACTGACTTATTCCTTTCTACAGGAAAACCTAATCCAAAAGCTTTAGGGGTTCACCCAATTCACACGCTTGCCAGCTAAATAGGCGGTTAGATTTGCCGTCGCAATATTCAATAAGTTCTGCCGCGCTTCCTTGGTCGCCCAGGCATTATGCGGGCTGATGCTGATATTAGGCGCATGCAATAGAGGATTATCGGCACTGGGCGGCTCAGTCGATAACACATCGACACCGGCAAATAAGCGGTTTTGCGACAAGGCAGCAGCAAGCGCGGTCTCATCGATTAATCCACCGCGGGCGGTATTAATCAGCAGCGCGTTAGGCTTCATCAACGCGAGGCTGTATTGATTGATAAATTGCTCCGTTTGCGGCGTAAGCGGACAATGCAGTGAAATAATATCAGACTCGCTAAGCACGGTATCACGTTGCGCCCACGTCACGCCGAGGGGTAAATCTTTAATGATAGAACGAGTATTGACCAGTACTTTCATCCCGAATGCGAGGGCAAGCGTGCCTACCTGCTGACCGATATCGCCATAACCTATTAAGCCTAACGTCTTGTCTTTTAAGGATTGCAACGGCATTAAGGTAAAACAGAAATCCTTACAGTTCAGCCACTGGCCATCGACCACTGCTTGATGATGGGCGGCCACAGCTTGGGTGTGGTGCAGAATATGGGCAAATACCATTTGCGCGACCGCATCAGGCGCATAAGCGGGCACATTCGTGACCACTATGCCTTGCGCTTTAGCTGCCGCGATATCGACAACGTTCGTGCCCGTGGCCAATACACCTATGTATTTAAGACTAGGAAGTTGCGCCAGCGTCTTGGCATCCAAAGGGGTTTTATTGGTGAGAATAACCTCCGCACCTTGGGCTCGCGCGACAATATCAGCGCCAGTTGTGCGGGGAAAACTCGCAAACTTGCCTAATTCAGTTAAGGATTGCCAGCTTAGATCGCCAGGATTTAAGGTCTCGCCATCGAGTACGACTATTTTCATACGATTATTCCCATACTGCTATTGCCCCCCTTTTTTCTAGGGAATAACGCTCCTTTTAAGACGATGCGTTAGATCTAAAAACTGACTTTGAGCCCAAGGTTAGCCTGAGCCTGCCACATCACATTCGACGTGATGTGCCATAGGCATTCATCTTCACTACAAAACAACGAAGTGTCACTGTTGATAAAAGTCGCGTAACCGCGGATATCCGCAAACAGACCAAAGTGCGGCGTGACTTGATATTCTACCCCGCCACCAATCCCCATAGAGAAACGCGACTCGCTCGACCAACCGCTGGGCAGCATGCGAGTGATCCCCGCACTGGCAGTAACATAAGGCTGAATATCGCCACGGGGAAAATATAAAGTGCCACCTAAGTGGATGTAATCTAAATCTAACGAGGTAAGAAAGTCTGGCGTAAGCACGCCGCCACTTCTCAGCTCCGAAGTTTGATGACTGTATAAAAGATAAATATTACCGGGATCATTGGTGCCTATACCCAGCATCAAACCGTAATGACTCGTCTCCTCGACCTTCACATCGGCCTTATTAGCCGTTTGATCTGTGTTGACCTCATATCGATTCACATCAAATTGACCGCCACCCAGACTATAACCACCAAAAGGCGCGATAAACACCTCAGCCTGCGTAGACATGGCCACAGGTAAGCAACTCGCCAGCAGCAATAAACGGTAAGTGTTTTTCATCATGAATGCCTTATCTTTTACACAATCCAATGGCATCAAAGCTAACGCATACCGCGTTCAGATTTGACTCTGTCATAGGCCGCTTGAATATCCTGAGCCTTACGATTAGCGAGCTCCATCATTTCCGATGGCAAGCCTTTCGCCACTAACTTATCAGGATGATGTTCATTCATTAACTTACGGTAAGCCCGTTTAACCTCTTGATCGCTCGCTTCACTGGTAATGCCAAGCAAACTGTAGGCATCAGTAATGGATGTTTTATTGCCACTGGAGGTTTGATGAAAACGAAACTCTGCTTGCCAGCGTTTAAGTAATTCATCTAGCTGTGCTCGACCATAACCTAACTCTTGAGCAATCGTCATCAAGATAGCGTGCTCAGCCGGATCCAGTTCGCCGTCAGACAAGGCCGTTTGGATCTGGATTTCAATGAACATTTGCACTAGCTCTTTGCGTCCCATGGTAATAGCACGCAGAGCTTGTAAGCTGCTGCGCAGATCAAAAGCTGTCGATTTACCCTCACGAAACGCCTGCTGTGCTTCTGTACGGGCATCTCCTGCTAAGCGCATTTGATCCATCAATAACGTCGCAATGCGAATATCAGTTTCAGTCACATGTCCCGATGCTTTGGCTACATGCCCCATCACGGCAAAGGTGGTGTTAAAGAAAATGGCTTGGCGATTCTTAGCCTGCCCTAGAACCTGCTGAAACCCTACGCCCGATGCGACACGTTTATCGTAAAGATGACCGAGCCACAAGCCTAGAAATGCACCAAAAAAGCGGCCGAACATAAAGCCAATAACAAACCCAAAAAATTTACCCCAAAAGCGCATCTTATTTCCTGATATCTATTGTGTATTTGATGTACCAACGCAATCTTATGAATACGCCAGCAGCGACATTTACTGATTATTTTGCAGCCTTAGCTCCAGCGCTTGCAGGCGGGCAATGGTACCGACATCACACCAAAATCCAGTAAACAAGGCGCCATTCACTCTGCCTTGAGCCATTTTCGCTCGCAAAAGTGGCCCCAGTGCAAAGGCGCCCTGTGGCGTGTCATGAAATAACGCAGGATGATAAATACCCATGCCTGAAAACGTGTACTTAATATCGCCAAGCTCATGCACTCGATTGCCACTCAAAGCAAAATCACCATTGGGATGCTGCTCAGGATTAGGCACTAACCATAGGTGAGCCAGCGTATCGACTGCAAGCGGCGTGATTGGCGGTAAGGTATCGATAAATACATCGCCATTAATGACTAAAAAAGGTTCGTCGCGTCCGTCCTCGCACAATAAAGGTAAAGCGTGTTTAATGCCGCCGCCGGTTTCAAGCGCACGCTCTTCAGCGCTATACCGAATGCGCACCCCAAAAGCGCTGCCATCACCCAGCGCCTCGACTAACTTATCCCCTAGCCAAGCATGATTGATCACGATATCCACTATGCCTATCGCGGCAAGTTTCTCAATATGATAAACAATCAGCGGCTTACCTAACACTGGCACCATAGGTTTAGGCAAGCTGTCCGTTAACGGCCGCAACCGCTCTCCTCGTCCAGCGGCCAAGATCATGGCTTTCATTATTTAACCTCTGCTAAAGACTGACTGATAGTAAACGCAGGTAATACACGGCGAGTTAACCAGTGAGCAAATGGCACAAGCTCAGGATACTGCAGCGAGATGTCAACAATATACGTTAATGTCAGTGGAATATCCGCCATGTACGCAGGTTTACTATCGCGATAGTTTAATCGTGCAAAAATCCCTACCGCCTTAATGTGGCGCTGTAAGCCCATGAGATCAAACCAAGTTTGATATTGCTCAAAAGGAGTCGATTCGGGAATAAAACCCAGCGCTAATGCTTGCTGATAATGATACCGCATTAAGCCTGCAACTAACGGCTGCGGCCAACGAATATAACAATCCCGCAGCAGTGATACCGCATCGTAAGTCACAGGGCCAACGACCGCATCCTGAAAATCTATTACGCACAATTTGCCTGCTTGCAGCATAATATTACGACTATGAAAATCCCGATGCATCCCCACGCTAGGTTGAGATAGCGCATTGCCGACGAGGCGATCAAAAGTCTCATTCAGCCATTGCAACTCTGCCGCGTCCAAAGACAAATTAAGATGTGTTCCCAACAACCACTCAGTAAAGATGTGTAGTTCACGGCGCACAAAGGCTTCATCATAAAGAGGTAATGCCTGAACTAAACCGCTATCACCATTTTTGCACTCAATCACCGCAGCCACTTGCGGTAATAAATCGAGCGCCTGACGGTAAAATGATTCCACATTTTGCTCGGTTAATACAGATAACAGCTGGGTATCACCTAAATCACTCATGAGCATAAAACCCTGTTCGGCATCGGCGTGGATCACGTTTGGCACTGCAAGTCCCACGGCAGAATACGCATTCGACAGGGCAATAAAGGGCGCGATAGGCACTAGCTGCGGCGGTGAATCAGCGGCGATAAAAGTAGCATCAGGCATCGAAATCCGAAAGTAACGCCTAAAACTCGCGTCACCGGAAATCAATACCGGCATCACCTCACAGGAAAAATAATCATTCAGCCACTGATTAAGGGAAAGAAATCTCTGATCGGATAAAGTCATTTCATGGCTCTTAAAGAAAAATTGCTTTATTATAGCTGGCATATAATTTGGAAACAGCTAAGAAATTGAGAGATTTATTACGCGATGTTGCATTTGTACATTGCAACTTTCCCCATCCATACTTGTCCTGAATAAGAAATCATAATTACTGACCTAAAGATGCAGATCCGCTACCTTCTGGCCCTGAGCCTGTTACCACAATTAGTCCTGGCAGACGACTCTCAAACCGTTTTGGCATCCCAATGCCTAATCGAACCGCCAGTACCCCGTATCGTATCTCATACCCAAGGGATAAGTGCGGCTGAACTCAATAAAATTCGTATTGCTTCTGATAACTCCGACGCCGAAATGGGCAAACAGGCAATTTTTCGCGGCAATGTCATATTTAGCCAAGGCGATAGACACATAGCGGCCGATGAGGCCATTTTAGATCAAGCCACAGAACAATTTGATGCCAATGGCAATTTAGTTTTTCAAGACAATAATTTCACTGTTACCGCCGAATCATTACAAGCTCAAATGCGATCCAATCGCGCAACCCTTAAGGGCGCGAAATATTGGGTCC
Organism: Shewanella sp.; assembly: GCA_051652445.1. GTDB lineage: Bacteria > Pseudomonadota > Gammaproteobacteria > Enterobacterales > Shewanellaceae > Shewanella. Next base: position 6,321 of record JBOFUF010000394.1, on the reverse strand, counting down.
ACGGCCAACAAGTCAACGGCGATGCTGAAAAACTGCAAATCACAATCAATAATAATTTAATTTTAACCGGTACCAACTTCACCACTTGCCCTCCGGACAATGTGTCTTGGCTTATCGAAGCCGAGAAGATCAAGATCAACAGTGAAGAGGAATGGGGCGAAATTTGGAATGCTAAATTACGAATTCGCGGTGTACCTGTATTTTATATTCCCTATATGACAGTGCCTGTCTCTGATAAGCGTAAATCAGGTTTTCTCTATCCTAGTTTTAGCACCAGCACCACTAATGGGTTCGAAGTTACTGCACCCTATTATTGGAATATCGCCCCAGAATATGATTTAACATATACGCCAAGCTATATGTCAAACCGTGGCTTATTTACCAAGACACAGTTTGGCTATCTCGCGGGAAAGGCCCAAAAAGGCCGAGTCAACTCTGAATATTTAGGTGGCGACCAATTAGTGGATGGTAACCCTAATCGCTATCTCTATAACTGGCAGCATCAAGGGGCCATTAACAAAAATTGGCGCGTACTGGCTAATTATACTGACGTTTCTGACAACAATTATTTCAATGACTTAAATTCAGATGTTAACCGCGCTACCGATAATCAATTATCACGCATCGGTGAAATCAGCTACTTCGAGCGCAACTGGGATCTAAGCACCCGAGTACAAGATATTAAAGTACTCGGTGAAGATGAAAAGCCATATCAGGTCATGCCTCAGGTTAATTTTAACTATCGTACCGCCAATTTTTGGAACCATTTAGATTTTGGCTTTAATTCAGAGTTGACCAATTTTGCCCATCAGGATGACAATATAAATACGGCGACACGTTTGCACATGTCGCCAAGCATCACGCTACCAATACACGGGCCTTCGGGGTCACTCACCAGCCAAGTTAAGCTGCTACAGACTAATTATTGGCAACATAATCAAGATCCTGACATCGCAGTGGATGAGAGTGTCAATCGCACTATTCCACAGGTCAGAATTAATGGTCAGATCAATTTCGAACGTTTTACTGAGCTTTTCGATCAGCACTACCGTCAAACGCTCGAGCCACAATTTCAATATCTTTATGTCGGCTATGAAGATCAGCGTGGCATAGGTATTTATGATACCGCTCAATTACAAGACGATTACTTTGGCTTATTCCGTGATCGCCGCTTCTCGGGTCTCGATCGCATTTCAGATGCGAATCAAGTCACTCTAGGTGTCACCACTCGCCTACTTGACAGTCACAACCAAGAAGTCACTAAATTTAGCCTAGGCCAGATTTTTTACCTGCAAGACAGTAAAGTCGGCTATGAAAACAGTAAAGTCGGTTATGAAGACAGTATTTTTAAGTCAGAACAAACAACATCAGTCCTTGCTGCTGAATTAGATACTCGTTTGGCTAATAATTGGTACATGGGCGCAGCCATTCAGTACGACACCAACACCAGTGACAATAAAAAATCTGAAGTCACCTTAGATTTCAGACCCGAAGCGAATAAATTACTCCAATTTAGCTATCGCTATGTCCCTGATCTATTGAACTCAAATACCAATGATACCGTGAATATCTCCCAGGCAGGTGTTCGTGCCGCTTGGCCTATCAGCGACGACCTCTACTTCGTTGGTAATTGGTACTATGACTTAAACGAAAGCCGCAGTATTGAAACATACACAGGTATTCAATATGAATCATGCTGTTATGCTGTACGATTCAGTTATCACTACCGCATTAAAACCAACTATGACGATAACATTGGCTCGATAGCACAGGATTCTCGTGAGCTGTTTGAAAGCGGCTTCTACTTGAACTTAATCATCAAAGGACTCGGTGGTTCAGGTCCATTAGGCGTATCCGATATGCTCAATGACGGCCTATTTACCTATAGAAAACCGCTTTATCTGAGGAATTAGCAAAGAATTGTGATAGATTGCTGAACCTCAACAAGGACTGAGAGTCCAAACACACTAATGAGTGCTGTGCCGGTTGCTTTTTGCTAACGGTAGTTAAAGCAGATATTAAGGTTGAACCTTACACTCAAATGCATCGCCAAAAAAATTACATTAGGGCAACTCACTGTAATTTAGATATAAATAGTAAAGTTACTTTAATTAAGCCGTCGAACCTGACCTTAGAACGTGCCAAGGATTTTGTGGATGAAACCCAGTAAACAGCTAATTTTTGCTTTATTTGCACTCGCTATCAGCCAACCTACATTGGCAGCACCCCAGCCACTCGACCGCGTTGCTGTTCAAATTAACGACGGCATAGTGCTCGAAAGTGAAATTACTAACATGATTGGCACAGTCAAAGCCAATGCTAAAGCAGCGAGCCAATCGTTACCTTCAGACATTGCACTTCGCACTCAAGTCATTGAGCGTTTGATTTTGACCCGTTTACAGCTACAAATGGCAGATCGTATTGGTCTGCGTATTGGTGATTTACAATTAGACCAAGCTATTGAAAACATTGCTCGTGAACAAAAAATGTCTGTCGCACAAATGCAACAGAAAATTGAAAGTGATGGTTTAAGCTTCAGCCAATACCGTGAACAATTACGTGAAGAAATCACCTTAGGTGAAATTCAACGAATTCAAGTACAACGCCGTATTCAAGTGTCACCACAGGAAATTACTAGCCTAGTTAAACTCATCCAAGAACAAGGGATGAAAGATGTGGAGTACCAAATTGGCCACATCCTGATTGATGTGCCAAACAATCCCAACAGTGAGCAACTTGAAGCCTCAAGCAAACGCGCCAACATCGTTCTGGAACGTTTGAAAAATGGTGAAGATTTCCGTCGTACCGCCATCGCCTCTTCTTCAGGCCCTAAAGCGCTCGAAGGCGGTATCTGGGATTACATGAACATCAACGAAATGCCAACGCTATTTGCCGAAGTGATCAACGGTGCGAAAATGGGTGAGATTATCGGCCCGATTAAGAGTGGATCAGGTTTCCATATTATTAAAATTATCGATGCTCGCGGCCTACAAACCAAAGAAATTGAAGAAGTGAGAGCGCGCCACATCTTACTCAAACCATCGCCGATTTTGTCTGAAGACCGCGCTAAAGCCATGCTTGAGCAATTCGTTAAACAAATCCGCTCAGGTGAAGCTAAGTTTGAAGACCTAGCGCGTCAGTACTCAGAAGATCCGGGGTCAGCCACGAAAGGCGGCGAGTTAGGCTGGGCAGAACCAAGCATTTATGTACCAGAGTTTGCTCAAGCCCTCAACAGTTTGAAAAACGACCAGATTAGTGAGCCCTTCCGTACGACTCACGGTTGGCATATCACTCAATTAGAAGAACGTAGAAAAACCGACGCCACGGATCAATTCAATAGTAATCGTGCACACCAGTTGATTTTTCGTCGTAAATTTAACGAAGAACTGCAAAACTGGCTAGACGAAATGCGTTCAGACGCATACATTGAAATATTCCAACCTGAGACCAACCGAGGTTAATGTTCATTGAGCACTAAACGCATTGCCGTTACCCCAGGCGAACCTGCAGGTATTGGCCCCGATTTAGTCGTACAACTTGCTCAGCAGGCTTGGCCTGCTGAGTTAGTCGTTTGTGCGGATCCTGAATTATTAGCAAATCGAGCTAACCAACTCGGCCTGCAGGTCAATTTCAGACCTTATCAACCCAATCAAGCGCCTAAACCACAAGAAGCGGGCACACTCACAATAGCGCCATTCAAATTAGTAAGCCCGTCGATTTGCGGTCAACTCGATGAGCAAAACAGTACTTATGTGGTTGAAACCTTGCGTTATGCGGGCGAAAAAAACATCAGCGGCGAGTTTGATGCTATCGTGACAGGCCCTGTGCACAAGGGCATTATTAATCAAGCAGGTATTGCCTTTAGTGGCCATACTGAGTTTTTTGCCCATCAAGCAAATTGCCCCGATGTGGTAATGATGCTCGCAACACCAGGTTTGCAAGTGGCACTCGTGACCACCCATATTCCATTGGCCTATGTTGCAAAAGCGATAACGCGTCAACGCTTGCAACATATTATCAAGATTTTACACGCCGAACTCATCAGCAAATTCGGCATAGTTTCACCGAAAATGTATGTCTGTGGTCTCAATCCGCACGCGGGTGAAGACGGCCATTTAGGGCGTGAAGAAATCGACGTGATTATTCCTGCACTCAACGAGTTGCGTGAAGAATTGCAGATGAATATTGTCGGTCCATTACCGGCCGATACGCTGTTCCAACCTAAATATTTACAAGACGCTGATGTCGTCTTGGCCATGTACCATGACCAAGGACTTCCGGTTCTCAAGTCACAAGGATTTGGCAAATCGGTAAACATCACCTTAGGTTTACCCTATATTCGTACCTCGGTTGACCACGGTACGGCGCTCGATCTCGCGGGTACAGGCAAGGCCGATATTGGCAGCTTTGTGTGTGCTCTGAATAAAGCCATTGAGTTATCCTCAAAGAACTAAACGATTACATTATTAATGAGCAACAAAGTACATTTAGGCCACACGGCCAGAAAGCGTTTCGGACAAAACTTCCTTACCGACGGCAATGTGATTGATCGCATTGTGGGGGCTATTGCACCCGATAATCATCATGTGATGGTCGAAATCGGTCCAGGCCTTGGTGCTTTAACCGAACCCGTCGCTGATGCAGTGGACAACCTGACCGTCGTCGAACTTGACCGCGATCTGGTTGAACGCTTACATCAACACCCAGTCCTTAAAGATAAGCTGACCATTCACCAAGGTGACGCATTGCAGTTTGATTTTGGCCAACTGAGCGTGCCGGGCAAAAAAATGAAAGTGTTCGGTAACTTACCTTACAATATTTCAACGCCATTGATGTTCCACCTGTTCGAATTTGCCGAACAGATTGAAACGATGCACTTTATGCTACAAAAAGAAGTCGTCCTGCGTCTATCGGCAAGCCCAGGCTGTAAAGCCTATGGCCGTTTAACGGTCATGGCACAATACTTCTGCCAAGTGGTTCCAGTGCTCGAAGTGCCGCCCCACAGCTTTACGCCAGCCCCTAAAGTGGACTCTGCTGTCGTACGCTTATTGCCATACGCCGTAAAGCCGTTCCCCTGTAAAGATGTGACCGTACTACGCCACCTTTGTACTACCGCATTCAACATGCGTCGTAAAACACTGCGTAATAACTTAAAACACATGTTATCTGACGATGAGTTCGAGCAATTAGGGATTGACTCAAGTCAACGCCCAGAGCAGATTAGCGTGCAACAATATGTTGCTATGGCTAACATGGTGTGTGATAAAAAAGCATAAATATGTCAGGGCACTTAAGTGCCCTTAGACCAGAGCCTAGGAATAAGAATGAGCGCATTGGACACCTCCATCCGGGTCGAAGTCAAAACTGAATATATAGAGCAGCAGTCCTCTCCTGAAGATGACAAATACCTCTTCAGTTATACCATTACTATCATCAATTTAGGTGAGCAGGCAGCTAAACTCGAAACCCGTCACTGGATAATTACGGATGCCAATGGCAATATCAGTGAAGTCCAAGGAGCGGGTGTCGTCGGAGAAACACCGACTATCGCACCTAATGCCGCCTATCAATACACCAGTGGCACTGTGCTTGATACGCCGCTTGGTATAATGCACGGTACTTATGGTATGGTCAGCGAATCAGGTGAACATTTTCAGGCGACGATCCGCCCCTTCCGTTTAGCGACTCCGGGCTTACTGCATTAATATCTTCGAAAAGGGGTACTGTGGCACATTATTTTGTGGGTGATATTCAAGGCTGTTTTACAGAATTACAAAAATTACTCGCCAAAGTCGATTTCAATCCCTCCCGTGATGAGCTCTGGGCTGTAGGTGATCTTGTTGCTCGCGGGCCAGACTCCTTAGCGACACTGCGTTTTTTTCATTCTTTAGGTGATGCCGCTAAAACGGTGCTAGGTAATCACGATCTCCACTTAATGGCATTACACGGTAAGCTCAAACGCGCTAAACCCAGCGATAATCTCACTGAAATTCTAGAATCCCCTGATATTTCAGCCTTAATTGACTGGTTAAGGCAGCAACCGTTGATGCGGGAGTTACCCAAACACCAACTCATCATGAGCCATGCAGGTGTTCCACCTCAGTGGTCGCTAGAGGTATTAAGAGAAGAAACTGCGCAAGTGAGCAGCGCACTCAAACAGGATGATTATCTTGAGGCGCTAATCGGCCAAATGTATTCGAATACCGCCGACCGATGGGACCCAAGTACAGTAGGGTTAGAACGCTTACAATACTGCATTAATGCATTAACACGTATGCGCTATCTTTATATCGATGGCCGACTCAATTTTGATTGCAAACT
>JBOFUF010000393.1:0-2113 GCA_051652445.1 Shewanella sp. | reverse complement strand
ATCTTAGCTTTTGCGAGCTCAATGTCGGATATTTCGGCCAGTGCCTGGAATGCGGCCATGGGTGAGGCGAATCCCTTTTGCCGCCATGAGTTTCTGTTGGCGCTAGAGCAAAGCCGCTCCGCCTGCACAGCAACCGGTTGGACGCCTTGGCATTTATGTGTGTTCGATGCGGGTGACACATTAGATGATGTCGTAAGTACCGATAAAAGCTTGTCGCCTTTGGCTGAAGGAGGGTTTATCAGTGTGCAAACGGCTAAGCACTTCAATCACTTCCCACTTATTGCCGTTATGCCCTTGTACCAAAAATCCCACTCCTACGGTGAGTATGTGTTCGATTGGGCGTGGGCGCAGGCCTATGAGCGCCATGGGGTCGATTACTATCCCAAATGGGTGAATGCGATCCCGTTTACCCCAGTGCAAGGTCAACGGATGGGCATTCATCCCGCATTAGCGCACGCCGATCAACTGCGCGTGGCGGCATTACTGCTGCTGACATTGAATCGCCGACTAATATCAGCGCAGGATAATCTCGTACTTAAGGCAGCTATTCTTAATCAGCCAGGGCAGGGATATAACCCGATTTCCTCATGGCACAGCCTGTTTGTTACCCCAACACAAACGCCGTTATTTGAACGTTTGCCAAATTCGCTGTTAAAACGCTTAGGCACTCAGTTCCATTGGCATAATCGCGGTTATCGGGATTTTAATGATTTTCTGGCGAGCTTTAGTTCCCGTAAGCGTAAGAATATCTTGAAGGAGCGGGCGCAGTTACAGCCTTTTAATCTTAAGTTTCAGTTTGTCGAAGGGGAACAGATTACCGCAGTGCAATGGCAAACGTTTATCCAGTGTTATCAATTAACTTACCTTAAACGCTCCGGTCATCGTGGCTATTTAACGCCCGCCTTTTTTCAGCAGTTAGGGGCGCAACTCGCTGCGCAAGTCCTACTGTTGGTGGTTGAAGATGCAAAGGGCAAAATGGTCGCTGGTGCTTTGTATTTAAAAGGTGAGAATACTCAAGGGCAAAAATGCTTATATGGTCGTTATTGGGGGACGACGGTTGAGCTCGACGGTTTACATTTTGAGGCCTGTTATTATCAAGGGATTCAATATTGTATTGAACATGGGTTTCATGTGTTTGATGCGGGCGCGCAGGGGGAGCATAAGGTGCTGCGTGGCTTTGAACCCGTCGCCATGTATTCCTACCATAACATCGCCCATTTGGGATTTAAGGCGGCGATTACTGACTTTGTTGAGCAAGAAACACTGCAAATGCAGCAATATATGGCGCAGATGCAGGATGTGTTGCCCTATAAAAAAGAGCCCGAATAAAGATCGCGTTAACAGGACTTTATTGGGCTCTTATTAGGCACGGCGGATTACATTTAAACCGTTAGTTCAAACCGTTAGCTCATGGCTAACCAAACACCTACGCCTATCATTAGGCTGCCCGCAATGCGGTTTAACCAGCGAATATTATCATCACGGCCCAAAAAGATGCGCAGGCTTTTGCCGCCACTGGCGTAGACGAGCATAGAGGTAAATTCGGTCACCATGATAATGCTCAGTAAGGCGAGGAGCTGCGGCGCGACGTCGCGCTCGGCATTAATAAAAGGGGGCAATAGCGACACCATAAATGCCCAACCTTTAGGATTGGCAATGGCAGTAATAAATCCCTGTGAGATCAAGGTGAGATTACCGACTCTTGGGTTAGTGTCATCATCACTTAATATGGCCATCTTGCCGCGGGCGCGCCACATCTGAACGCCGATAAAGCCTAAATAAATGCCGCCGATCCATTTAAAGATTTGAAACACTTCGGGATAGTTGAGCATGATAGTGGCCACGCCCATCACGGCGGCGGTTGCCACTAACGCTACCCCAACCAGTTCACCCAGCATCATCCACAGGGTGCGGCGCACACCTATACTCATACCGAGTGTCATGGCGAGTGTCATACACATGCCCGGCGTGATAGACACAAAGAAAAAAGTCGGGATAAACACAGCGAGTAAGGCAACATCAGGCATGGTTGGTCATTCTTGGGTGAAGATGAGAAGGTCGATAGTGTAATGAAAACAGCGGATTTAGCCAATGGGCTTATTGAAACCGCTTC
>JBOFUF010000392.1:0-2247 GCA_051652445.1 Shewanella sp. | reverse complement strand
TGGCAACGAAACATTTGCTGGATTTAGGTCATACCAAGATTGCCTGTATTACAGGCCAACTTAATAAAAGTGATAGCCGCGACCGTCTACAAGGTTATCGTCATGCTTTACAAGAGCATGGCCTGGTATTTGATAAGGCATTGGTTTCGGAAGGCTCATTTGATGATGATGGTGGCCCCCATGCCGCACGAAGATTAATACAACGAGAAATTGATTTCAGCGCCATCGTATGTGGCAATGACAACATTGCCATTAATGTTTATGACGTCCTACTCGAACATGGCTTGAGAGTTGGCAATGATATATCCGTGGTCGGTTATGATGATGCAATAGTTGCTCGCTATTTACGACCAAAATTAACGACAGTACGCTTTCCAATTCGTGAAATGGGCAAGCATGCGCTGAAATTGGTTTTACAAAAAAAACCTGGTAAAGCAAGTGAGGATTGCTTGAAAATGATGCCTGAATTAATCGTTCGTGCATCCACAACCAAGTTTACCAAGGCAGATATCATACTTACAAAGGACTAGGTTGCTTAATATTTAATTGATAGCAAAGCAGGCGACAAGCCTGAAATGACGTTTACTCAGGCCATCATATCTATTCAGTTAAATGGTTGCGCTTGCTTTTAGCGCGCCAGTTGAGGCTTTTGCTGGGCGTAGGTCGATAATTTAAGGATAATCAGATGAGTGATCAAATTAGTGAACTAATTAGTGATGAGGCCCCCTATAACAAGGCCACGACCAAGGATAGCGTCCCTATGTACCAAAAGGTCGCATTTGGTGTTGGTTCGCTAGCGAACCAACTATTTGCTGCCGCATTAGGTGTATTCATGGTGGTGCTGGTCATGGGACTCGGCATGGACCCTTTCTTGGTTGGTATTTTAGGCGCAGTACCTCGCTTATTCGATGCAATTACTGACCCCATCATGGGCTACGTTTCAGACAACGCTCGTACCCGATTTGGCCGACGTCGCCCATTTATTTTTGCAGGTGCAATCATCACTGGCGTTGCATTTATGTTGATGTGGCAAATCTATCCGGAAAATGGTGAGACTTATAACTTCATATACTTTTTAGTACTTTCGTTACTTTTTTACCTTGGCTATACCATGTTTGCGACGCCATTGGTGGCTCTTGGCTACGAAATGAGCACGGACTTTCATGAGCGAACCAGGATTATGGCAGTATCCCAGTGGATTGGTCAGCTCGCATGGATGATAGCGCCTTGGTTCTGGGTGATCATCTACGATCCGAACCTGTACGAATCAGCTGTCGTGGGTAGCCGTGATTTAGCAATCTGGGTTGGCCTAATTTGTCTTGTTTTCGGCCTTATTCCGGCAATCTTTTGTAAAGAGCGGCCCCTACCCAAACACACAGCAGAAAAACTCTCCATTCAATCAATTGGTTCTGTTTTCATTAAGTTTTTCAAAGGTATTTGGCAAACATTTAAGTGCTTGCCATTCGTACAACTGTGTAGTGCCACATTCCTGGTATTCAATGGTTTTCAGACAGTTGCACAGTTCTCTTTCTTTATTATTGTATTTTATGTGTTTAACGGTGACCAAGGTGCCGCAGGTACATGGCCGGCATGGTTTGGCACCATCAGTTCGCTATGCACCTGTATGTTGGTAATCCCGATTGTCACCAAGTTGTCTCAGAAGATTGGCAAGAAAAATGCGTTTATTATTGCAACACTCATCTCAGTGGTTGGTTATATCTTGAGATGGTGGGCATTCGAGCAAGCACTCAACGAAGGTACCCGTTGGATGATGTTTGTTTCTTTACCATTAATGTCATTTGGTATCGGTGGATTGTTCACACTGATGATGTCCATGACCGCTGATGTATGCGATCTTGATGAATTGCAAACAGGTGAGCGCCGTGAGGGCATCTTTGGTGCGGTTTACTGGTGGTTTGTAAAGCTCGGCACCGCTATTGCAATGCTAATGTCTGGTTGGGTACTGAGTGCATTTGGCTTCGGCCGGCTAGAACAACTCAGAAATTCACTGCAATCGGGTGAAGCGCTATTAAACCTGCCAGAGGCGGTTGAGATCATCAACATGCTACGTTTTGCTGACATTGCGATTCCCGTCACGACAGCATTATTCGCGGTGGTGGTGATCTACAAATACGATTTTACCGAGGAACGAGCTCATCAAATACGTGAAGAACTTGAGAAGCGTCGTGGTTAAATAACGCTATACGCGAATCCACGCAGTAGTGTTATGCATATTAAAAAAGCCAC
>JBOFUF010000391.1:0-2492 GCA_051652445.1 Shewanella sp. | reverse complement strand
AGTCCTGCGGCGCGCCGTTGCCTAAGCGGTACATATTCCCGAGGTTGTACTGGGAATCGGCATCGCCCTGCTCAGCAGCTTTTGTATACCAGTGCAACGCTTGGCTTAAGTCCTGCGGCACCCCTTCGCCTTCGTCGTACGCATAAGCGAGGTTGAACTGGGCAGAGGCATCGCCCTGCTCGGCGGCTTTTTGCGTCGCCACGAAAGAATCCTCAGCTTGCACAACCGCTGGCGTCACGCTTAACGAGGCAGTAAATGCCACTGCGATAAAAAGCCATTTCGTTTTCATATCAATCCAGATGAGTAATTTGGTTAGGATTGTCGTTGATTTGATAGAAAATGTTTGTGCGATTGCTCCCGTTAGCGCTTTTGCCAATTGGTAAAATTCATCCCATTTAACCGATAACTTGATCTGTAAAGTAGGCACTGAGATTCAATTCTGGAACTGTTCTAGGCAAAGATCGTGCAAAAATCGGACAGGCAGGCATAACTTCTAGTTTGTTATTTGTTATTTGTTATTTGTTATTTGTTATTTGTTATTTGTTATTTCAGGGTAACTGCGAACTCCAATCAACTTGTCATTACACATGCTCGCGAAATCAATTTTACCATTACAGGATGGCCAGCGGATTATTGGCCCAAAAAAGCCCTTCCAATATCGAATTGAAAGGGCTAAATCTTCATCCATATAAAAACAATATTATTACCGTTGTGGCCAGTGGTTAATTCGCCATCACCGCCTTCATTAACACTTCTGTGGTGAACTTATCATTATTAATAACTGGGAATCTATCATAGGTTTGAAATATGACTTGGTCTTGATACTTGATCATTGCCACGACGCCATATTGGATACGCTTATCGATTGTTTTTGCTGGCAGCGTAAATTTAAAGGGCACTGGCGCCCTCGCGATGTCGAAGGTTTTTTGTGCCACGATGACACCCGGCGTATTCAAATCTATGATGGCAAGAGTAATTTGGCAGCCTTGGGGTAAGGGAATGTTCTCTAAATAACCTGCCGCACCATTGATGATAATCGGTGCATCAGGTTTTACCGTCACACAACCATTGAGCAGCAGCGCAATCAGCGAGAATAATACTAACGACTTTATTTTCAAATACATATTAATACCCTTTAACCATGCGTATCAGCCCTTCTTGGGCAGAGGAAGCCACTAATTCGCCTTGTTGATTGAAAAACTGCCCTCTAACGTAACCTCTCCCACCGCTGGCATTCGGGCTATCGATACTATAAAGCAACCACTCACCCATATTAATCCGGCGATGGAACCACATCGCATGATCAATCGTCGCCATTCGCACTCCAGGGCTTAAAAAAGAGACCCCGTGGGGCTGAGCTGCGGTGACTAAAAAGTTAAAGTCAGAGGCATAGGCCAGTAAATATTCATGAATATGAGCATCATTTGGCATCGAACCATTGGCTCTCATCCAGACATAACGGTACGGCTCGATTTCTTTAGGCGCAAAAGGGTGTAATGGATTCACCAGTCGCATCTCAATCGGTGCATCGGCCATAAACTTTTCGAGTATGCTTGGCGGTACCTTATCCCGCATCGTCAACGCTAACTCCTGCTGATTCAACAAACCTTCAGGTCCGGGCACTTGCGGCATAACGGCTTGATGACTAAACCCTTCCTCTGGTTCTTGAAAGGAACAGGTCATATAGAAAATCGGCCGACCTTTTTGGATTGCACTCACACGGCGAGCGCTAAAACTGCCGCCATCACGCATATTCTCCACTTCATAAACAATGGGTAATTTCTCATCACCTGCCCGTAAAAAGTAAGAATGTAAGGAATGAACCTTACGCCCCACTGGCACAGTCTGTTTCGCTGCGCTCAACGCTTGGCCCATCACTTGACCACCAAATACATGCCCAAAACCCAGATCTTGGCTCTGACCACGAAAGAGACCCATTTCAATTTGCTCAAGGGAAAGTAATGATAAAAGATCGTCTAATACCCGACTCATGGGATCCTACTGCGTAATTAGCAATTAATCGTAAAGGGTAACTCAGTTCAGCTTAACCTGACCAGCTTTCTATCCATCATTCAATATAACATCATCGTTAAACGGTAAGTCATCATCCACGTAGGATGAGTTGTGGGTATGTCGCCATGGCGTGAATGCCATTGATACAGGAGCCATACATGGCCTTGCCTAAAGTGCGTGACGATGACGTTCACATCAGTCGCACAATCCTGCAGCTTCAGGTTGTTTTGGTATAAGCATGATCAATCAGTCAATTTTAATCTGGTGCTCAACCGCACTTAACTTAGACCAAGACAAGACTTTATCTTCGCCACAAGAGTGCAAACTAACGGGGAAGGATTGATGCAACTGCGGCCACAGCTGCGCGAGATTATCTGGCGTACAGAGCGCCTCATTAAAATACATAGGTTGAAACTCAACAAACATGCCGTGGCTAACGCTGCCGGCTCCTGCGAGTAAATGCTGACCATTTGGCGCCG
>JBOFUF010000390.1:0-1651 GCA_051652445.1 Shewanella sp. | reverse complement strand
AAAAGGCTCCTCATTATCAAGATAAAGACTAAATGTTAAGCTAGCGCTTTTGCCTTATCGGTATTTATAACATTGATCGCTGTTAAATAATCAATTAAAGCAACCACTTGATTCGCTATATCGCCTTTACTGGTATCTATGGTTAACTCGGCAGCCAGTGGCGCTTCATAGGGGGATGAAATTCCAGTGAAATGACGGATTTCGCCGCTGCGCGCTTTCACATATAACCCCTTAGGATCGCGCTGCTCGCACACACTTAGCGGTGTCGATACATGTATTTCAATAAACTGCCCCGCCGGAAAACGGGCGCGAATACCATCGCGCTCCTCACGAGTCGGGGAAATAAAAGCCGATAACACCACCAGCCCCGCATCGACCATTAGCTTAGCCACTTCGCCCACACGGCGCAGATTCTCGTCACGGTCTTCCACGGTAAACCCTAAGTCTTGACACAAACCATGGCGCACATTATCGCCATCGAGCAAATAGGTGTGAGATCCTGCCGCAAAGAGTGCCCGCTCTAATGCCCCCGCCAAGGTTGACTTACCGGCACCAGACAGTCCGGTAAACCAGAGTACAACAGGACTTTGGTCTTTCTGCTTGGCTCGGGCAGCTTGATCTACAGGATGTTGATGCCACACAATATTTGTCATAAAAACTCCTCATTTCCTAGGCTATCAAACTGCTAACGTAGAGCAATAAACGCAAGCGAATCACTAAAATGGAAACATGATCGGCACCATCAATATCACTATCAGGGAATACAGCACAGATAACGGCAATCCAAGGCGGACAAAGTCACTGAAGTGATAATTACCCGCATTAAATACCATCAGATTGGTCTGATAGCCGTAGGGTGAAATAAAGCTCGCGCTGGCACCAAAGACAACGGCCATAATAAAGGGCCTTGCATCGACACCGTAATTAAGCGCAATCGCGTAAGCGATAGGGAACGCCAGCGCCGCCGCTGCGTTATTGGTCACCAGTTCAGTCAGCAATAAAGTCATTAAATACACGCCGACAAAAGCGCCAAATACCCCATAACCGTTAATAACTGAGAGTAATCCTTGGGCTAAACTGTTCGCAAGGCCTGTACTCATCATCAAGTTGGCAAGCCCTAATGCACTCCCCACGATCACCACTAATTCCAATGGGAAACGGCGTTTAAGCTCTGCCAAGGTGACGGCGCCGATGGCAAAATAACTTAATAGCAGCAACACTAGCCCCTTAGCCAAGGGCAATACCTCCGTGATACTCAAGACGATCGTTGCTGCAAAACCCAGCAACACCCAACGACCACGACGGCTGTCTAGACGCACATTCAAATCTAAGCCGCTAATCGCCGCAAACTCTGAACTCAGCTTTGCGCTATTGCTAAAACCATCACCGGGCGTCAATAACAGCACATCACCAGGTTGCAGGATGATGTCGCCCAGTCCGCCCTTAAGCGGATGATTACCGCGGCGAATCGCCATCACCGCCGCATCAAACTGCTCCCGAAAACGCACCTCTTTAAGTGAGCTGCCGACCAAACTGGATGATGGCGCGAGGACGGCTTCCACTAAATTTTGTCCTTTGGCTTGATGCTTACCAAACCAATCTAAACCCTCGAATTGATGCAGTAATTCAACCGACTCCACCGCGCCACTGA
>JBOFUF010000389.1:0-2196 GCA_051652445.1 Shewanella sp. | reverse complement strand
TGACTCCTGTATCTATTGCACGAGCCAATCTGCTGTGAAATAAATTGTCATTAAAAAGTGAATCTAGCGCGAGAATAAGTGCCTTCGGCGGCTTGTCGTAGTAAATACCATAGCCGGGATATTGAGCCGACATTCCCCGTAAGAACAAGTAATAACAACCGCCGATGTGGCTGTCGTAGTCATAACTTGGCAGGCGCAAACTCAAATACCTGTGTAGCGCGAGTGAATAGAGAATGTACTGCAAGTCGTACCTGTGTTCGGTTATTGCCCTTTGCAGCGCACTCTGATGATAGGCATTGATGTTGTCGCCTAAATGATTCGACTTATAGTCGGCGATATAATATTGACCTTGGTATTCAAAGGTTAAATCGATAAAGCCTTTGAGCATGCCCTTGAGATCATCAAACTTAAGTGTCGACTGATAGCCAAACTGCTGCAGTAGTGCATTGAGCTCAGTGTCTTTTAGTTCGCTTAAGGGTAAATAAAACTCCATTTCGACTAAGGTATGCTGCGGCGATAACTTGGCTAAACACAGTTCGGGATGATTGACGGCTCTTACATGCTCCGTGCTCTGGGACGCTAAAGCGTGCGGTATTGCGCAGAGCGGGGCATGCAGCACATCCAAATACCAAGTGTGCAATACCGTTTGCCATTCGGGCGCGATACCGTATTGCAGCATGGCTTTAGGCAATTGCAGCGGTAAGTCGATTTCTGCCTGCGTAAAATCAATCTTCTCTAACACTAAGTGCATAAAGCTACCGGCATTGGCGCCGCGTTCAAAGTTAAAGCGATTGAGCATGTCATCCTGCAGCTCATTGCTGGCCTCATCATTCATCGACAGTGTTTGCACAGCCGTATCGTTAAGCGTGCTCCATGCTTCATCATCGGCGCCCGGCGCGGCTTTACCATGGCTGGTATTTTTAACTAGGCCTGAATAACTGCCGACTCGCCATGGCGTGCGGTATTGGCGGATTAAGGTTTTCGGGCTAAGTATTTGTGCTATGTCTTGGCTTGAGGGCAATGGCCGCTCGTCTATGTCATCGGGCACGTTATCAAGACTAATGGCTTCAACATTTTGGGCGAGCTGCTGCACAGCATGGCAGATACGGGCAAAGTCACATTCTGAGTCGCCTATGCCCAGTAGATAGCCGATAGCGGTTTCATGTAACTGACTTTTAAGCCCATTTTTAAGCTTTCGACTGTGGTTGGCGATAGACAAGTAACACAAATACACAGGGCGAGTGAGCGCCACATATAACAGGCGCAAGTCTTCGGCCAAGGTTTCTTGTTTTGCGCGCTCCCAACCGTCATCCGTGCCTTCGATATCCCACACGAGTTCTTGCTCACCCGCATCGTTGGTTCTGTGGTATAGCATAGGCGTCGGGCGGCGGCGATTGTCACGGGCTAGGCTGACAAAGGGCACAAAACACATGGGATACTCAAGCCCCTTACTCTTATGGATAGTGACGATTTGCACCAGATTCTGCTCGCTCTCAAGGCGCAGCTGCTGCTCATCGGTGCCTGTGTTATCAATCAGTTGCTGTTCATACCAATTGAGCAGGGCGCTCATGCCATCAAGCTCGGTGGCCTTTTGTTGTAATAGCTCGGCAAGGTGGCGAAAATCCGTCAGGCGGCGCTCACCGTTGGTGGCATCTTGCTCTTGTGCATCGGTTTGAGCACAGGTGTGCAGTAAACGGTCAATCAGCTTAGTGCTATTAGCAAGGCTGAGTAGCGCGGGCATTATGCCGCGTTTTTGCCACACTTGGTGCAAGTTAAAAAACTGCTCTAATAACAGCTGTCTGTGCTCTTCATCTTGGTTAAAGGCATGAATTTGCTCAGCGCTGTAGCCCAATAATGCGGTCGCTAGGGCGCTGCGCAGTGCCCGTTCATCTTTAGGGTTCGCCAGAGAACGCAAAATTAACGCCATTTCCCGCGCTTCAAGGGTATCGAACACACTGTCGCGACTTAAAAATACTGCGCCTATGTGGCGTTGACTCAAGGCGGTTTTCATCACCGCGGCTTCGTTTCTATCCCGCACTAAGATAGCGATGTCTTTGGCGATCAAAGGCCGTTCCGGGTTGAAAGGCCCTTTAGGGCAGTTGCATTCCCCATTGGCTGCATCCGTCAGTAAACGGGTGATTTGTGCCGCTGCGTCTTGGGCGAGCAAGTGTCTGGCGGTGGTTTTGTTGAGGCCGT
>JBOFUF010000388.1:0-8153 GCA_051652445.1 Shewanella sp. | reverse complement strand
AAGATAAACAAGAGGCTGCGATGAGTGAATCGGTCGAGGCACCGCCAAACAATAGCGAGCCGCTCCCCCCAGACATGCAGCGAGCACTGAGGGGCGTGAGTGAAGACCCACAAGTATTACTGCGTAATAAAATGCAATTGGAATATCAGAAACGCCGTCAAAATGGCCAAATATCAAAGGATAACCAACAGTGGTGACGAGACAATTTTTTATCCTGCTACTCCTTATCATCGGAGTGGCTCATCCCGCATTTGCACTTAGCAAAATTGAAGCGTCGGTCGATCGCAACCCTGTGATGGAGGGCGAATACTTTGTGCTCAACATTAGTGTCGATGACGAAATCGATACTGGTAAGCTAGACACGTCCGCCCTGCTGAAAAACTTCATTGTCGGCCGTACTAGCGTGAGTCGCAGCACGCAAATCATGAATTTTGATGCGGTCAAAGAAACCCGTTGGCAAATACTGCTCGCACCAAAGCAACCAGGCCAATTAACCATTCCAGCCTTTAGTATTGACGGCATCAGCTCGGCGCCCATTGCGCTCAATGTGGTTGAAACTGGTAGCCAGCCAGCACAAATGAACAACTTGTTCATCGACGCCAAAGTCTCCAGCGACGAGGCCTATGTCGGCCAACTCATTACCTACAAGGTGAAACTCTATCTGGCGGTAGAATTACAAAGAGGGGTATTGAGCGCACCTGTCATTGAAGGCGCCCAGATCAAACAAATCGGTGAAGATAAGGATGGATCAGAGATAGTTGATGGTCGTCGTTACCGCGTGATTGAACGCACCTATGGCATCATTCCCGATTTGCCCGGCCAAGTGAATATCAAAGGTGCCACCTTTGCGGGCGATGTGCTGGTAGAGTCCCAACGCCGCGGCGGCATGTTTGGCTTTAATGAAAGCCGCCCAATGCAAGCAGGCGCGCCCTCTCTCACGGTACAAGTGAATCCAGCCCCTGCCAGCTTCCAAGGCCAATGGCTGGTTGCCGATTTAGTGGTACTAAAAGAGAATTTCCCCGAGGAGAGTAAAGCGTTTACCGTCGGTAGTCCTATCACCCGCACCATCACTTTATTAGCTTCCAATGCCGACGAAAATAGCCTGCCAGAGATAGCGCAACCCCTGCCTAATGAACTTAAATCATACCCTGAAAAACCCCAACGACAGACCTTTGTGCGCGAGGCACAAATTGTTTCGCAATACAGTATGACTTCGGCAATCGTTCCCAGTAAAGCCGGCAGCTATACCTTGCCCGAAATCAAGGTGCCTTGGTGGAATCCACACCTTAAACGTCAAGAAACAGCGACCTTAGCCGCGCGTACCATCATAGTTAAAGCTGGCGCAGTGAGCGAAACATCGGCCGAGCCGATATGGGAAGCCCATGCTGCAATCGATAACAACCCATCTTGGCTAACCGCCGTTTTTGCGGCGTTATGGCTGGTCACTTCAGTTGCTTGGATTATCACCTTAGCCGCGTGGCGCCGCGCTTTAAAAAATCAAACGGCCGCCCCAATTTCAGTAAACTCAGCACCGTTAGTTGCCGCCTTCGACTTACAAGCATTAGAGCAAGCCTGCGCCAGTGGTGATGTGAGCCGAATTATGTTGCAGTTGCAGCGCTATTTCAGCGAGTTACAGCAAACACCGATGACATTAGGTCAGATTGCCGAGCAGTCACCACAACTGGCTGCAGCGATACGGCAACTGCAAATCAAAGCCTATAGTGCTAAAGTTGACGGGCGTAGCCAAACCGAGAATACGCCAACAAATAGTGCTAATATTAACAGTATAAATAGTCACTTAAGTGCCGAATGTGCAGCGATACGGCAACTGCAAATCAAAGCCTATAGTGCTAAAGCTGATGGGCGTAGCCAAACCGAGAATACGCCAACAAATCGCGCCAATATTAACAGTGTAAATAGTCACTTAAGTGCCGAATGTGCAGCGTTACTTAAGGCGGTCAAAGCCTGTGGATATAAACCATCCATTCCCCAATCAGCGCCATTAAGTCCACTGAACCCTCAATAAATGATGGGTTTAATAACCGACAAACGAGCGGAAGAATGCTAAATACTCAGCCCCAAAGCCCAAAGATAAAAAATGTTTGCTAACTGGCGCAAGAAATCCGTCGAGCCCGCGGTCTCTTCTGACATGCTAAGCAAACAACGGCGATACAACACTCTAGTCAAGGCGCTGCATGCAGACATATTCCGCTATGCCTATTGGTTATGCGGCAATAAGCACGTGGCTGAAGACATAACCCAAGAAACCTTCTTGCGAGCGTGGCGCGCTTTAGATTCCCTCAAAGATGATAAAGCGGCGAAAGCTTGGCTTATTACTATTCTTAGGCGCGAAAATGCCCGCCGTTTCGAGCGTAAACAGTTCGACTATTGCGACGTTGAGCAAGACACCTTAGAAGACAATATTACCAATAGCAGTGAAGAGCAGACCGAGCAATATCTGATCCGCCGACAAATTGGCAAGCTGGATATTGAATACCGCGAACCACTCTTACTTCAGCTCATTGGTGGCTTTAGCGGCGATGAAATCGCCGAGCTGATGGAGCTCAATCGCAACACCGTAATGACGCGTTTATTTCGGGCGAGGAGCCAATTGAAAGAATTACTGGAAAAAAATGCTGTGAGAGGTCAATCCAATGGATGAGCTTAAATTTAGACGTCAAGCCTATGAAGATCCTCATAATCAAGATGCTGACTTTTTGGCACAAATCAATGCCAAGCCAGAAAATCAAACTCTCATCAATGAGCTTAAACACCTTGATGCTAAACTGATCAATGCATTGAAAGTGGATGTGGCGAGCGATCTCGCTGACAAACTCATTTTGCGCCAGCAATTACAGCTGCATCATAAACAGCGCCGCCAAACGCTCTTTTTAGTGGCGATGGCGGCCTCGGTTGCGTTTGCAGTAGGGATAAGCTTTAGCCTATTGCGTTTGGGGCCGATTGATTTAGCTGAACATGCACTGGCCCATGTCTACCATGAAGATATTGCCTTGCATGTCGATCAACAGGTCAATTTTAGTCAAGTCAATGCCCAGCTTGCGTCGATAAAAGACTTTGGCAATGCCAAATTTACCCAACAACCGGGCAAAGTGTATTACACCTCTTACTGCGATTTTCAAGGGGTAAAAAGCCTGCACTTAGTACTTCAGGGCGAACAAAGTAAGGTGACGCTTTTTATCGTGCCACTTGAGAAACGTATGGTGTTGGATAAAACCTTCGCCGACGGTCAATATCAAGGAATCGGCTATGAAACAGCCAATGCATTTATTTTGCTGGTAGGAGAGGATCAAGCTGACCTTCGCTATGTAAAAGACGAAATCAATAACATCTTTATTTAACTGATTATGATCAAAGCCATTTAAAAATCAATCTCCGATATTTTCATGCTATTGGAGGTTAGATCTCAATTACACTTACATCTGCTAATGGGCGCACGCTCAAACATCTGGTAGCATGCCTGCCACTTTTAATCATAAAAAGATGGGAAAAGACAAGATGACGATTGAAACCCCGATTTTAATCACTTTTGTTGGTTATTTAGCACTCATGATGGGCATAGGATTTTGGGCTTACCGTGCTACCGACACTGTCGATGATTATATTTTAGGTGGCCGTAAAATGGGTCCCGCGGTCACCGCACTCAGCGTAGGTGCATCTGACATGTCAGGTTGGTTATTACTCGGCTTACCCGGCGCAGTTTACTTAAGCGGCTTAAGTGCAGCCTGGATTGGCGTAGGATTAATTTTTGGCGCTTGGTTAAATTGGTTATTTGTTGCCAAACGACTGCGCATTTACACCCAACTTGCCGATAACGCCCTTACCCTACCGGACTTTTTCGAGAAACGCTTCCACGATAAGCAAGGCTACCTGAAACTCGTTTCCGCCATCACTATTTTGGTGTTTTTCACTTTCTATGCCTCTTCCGGCATGGTGGGTGGTGCGATTCTGTTTGAGAAAGTCTTCAGACTTGATTACACCTCAGCCCTCGTGATTGGCTCGGCGATTATAGTCGGTTACACTTTTATTGGCGGCTTCTTTGCCGTGTGTTGGACAGACTTTTTTCAAGGCTGTTTAATGCTGATCGCCCTGTTGATTGTCCCTTTTGCCGTATTCTCTCACCCCGAAAGCCACGCCGGAATGAATACTATCGATCCCGCGATGTTGGCATTAGTCAATGACAAAACCACAGTAATAGGCATGCTATCTTTACTCGCATGGGGCCTAGGTTATTTTGGTCAACCACATATTTTGTCACGCTTTATGGCAATCGGCAGTGCCGATGCCCTGCCGTTGTCACGCCGTATTGCCATGAGCTGGATGATATTATCTCTGATAGGTGCGTTAGCCACAGGTATCGCAGGCTCACTCTATTTCGCCAAAGAGCCATTAGCCAATGCTGAAACTGTGTTTATCCATTTAGCACAAGCCGCGTTTAACCCTTGGATTGGCGGTCTATTAATTGCCGCCATTTTATCAGCGATCATGAGTACTATCGACTCGCAACTCTTAGTCTGCTCAAGTGTCATCACAGAGGATTTCTATCGTAAATGGTTGCGTCCGACAGCAGACGATCGCGAGTTGATGATGGTAGGACGTGTAGGCGTACTTGTTATCGCTGTCATTGCTGGCTTAGTTGCACTCAACCCCGAGAGCAGCGTGCTCAGTTTAGTGAGCTATGCATGGGCCGGTTTTGGCGCCGCCTTCGGTCCTGTCGTCTTGTTATCCTTATTTTGGAAACAATATAGCCGCAATGGTGCCATTGCCACGATTATGGTCGGCGCATTGACTGTGGTGATTTGGAAGCAACTCTCAGGGGGGATTTTCGAGTTATACGAGATCCTTCCAGGATTTATATTCGCGACTTTCGCAGGTATTTTGGTCAGTAAATTGTCTGCTCCGAGTGAAAAGGTAACCACGGAGTTCGAACAATTTAAATCAGCACTCTGATCTGCAGAGCCTGATACACTGTAAAAAGCGTACACGTGTACGCTTTTTACATTTTGTATCCTTTTAGGCACTCAATCTAAATTTACAAATCATTAACCTAAATTAAAACCCATCATCATGGCCAAACCCATTAATATCAAGCGCCTGCCAGAACCATTCAATCACACCATAATTTAATCCTATTTCACAAAACACTTAATTAACTGAAAAATAACAAATTTGAAATCTGGTCGGACTTGTTGAGTCTACATTCAATCCATAAGATGCCGAGGACTAATAATGGATGTAGAGACTTTCGGCTGACTAGGACCGAATAAAAATCCGATACTTATAAAAAAGAGAGAGAATAATAATGAAAACATTCAACAAGACACTCATTGCGGTTTCTGTCGCGCTAGCCAGTACACAAACCTTAGCCGCGGGCTTCCAACTCAACAGCCAATCGGCCACCGGTATTGGCCGTGCATTCGCGGGTGATGCTGTTATCGCTGACAATGCCTCCGTATTATCTCGCAACCCTGCGGCGATGGCCTTGTTTGATAAAAGTGCATTTTCAGTCGGTTTAACCGCGGCAGATGTGCAAATTGATGTTAAGGATGTCAGCTTCACCACTAAAGCCCCTAACGAAATCCATTTGGGCAGCATAGATGATGCCGGCAGCATTAAAATCATTCCGAATATGTACTTTATCCATCCCATCAACGATAAAGTGGCCGTAGGTTTTGCCGCGTTTTCCAATTTTGGCACTGGCACGGATACCAGCTCGTTAAAAAATGGCGGTTTTGCCCCATTTGATTTACTGGGTGAAACTGAAGTCACGACCGTAAACTTCAATGCCAGTGTTTCCTACCGTATCAATGAAGTGATCAGTGTCGGCTTGGGTCTAGATGCGGTCTACGGTGAAGGGCTATTAACCCGTGATATAGGCCAATTGGCTTTAGTCGATATCGAAGCCGATGGTTGGGGCTTAGGTGGGATTGTCGGTGCCACCTTTGAACTGAATGACAGTAATCGTTTTGGTTTAAGCTACCGCTTAAGCCCAACGATCAATGTTGAAGGGGATATAAAGGCTTTGGGTCAGGAATATAAGAGTCTTGATGTGCCGCTAGCCGATATTTTTCAATTTGCGGGCTTCCATCAAATCACCCCTACATTTGCCGTTCATTACACGGCACAATTTACGCAGTGGGGTAACTTTGATCAAATCACCCTCAATAATGACGCGGGTCATGCGCCATTAAAAGATTACAAGTGGAAAGATTCTTGGTTATTTAGCTATGGTGCAACTTATAGCATCAATGATCAATTTACAGTACGTGCCGGCTTTATGCATGATCAAGGCGTCGTAAACGAGTTAAGCTCACTGTCGATTCCAGATTCTGATCGTAACTGGTACACCGCAGGTTTTAGCTATCACATTAATCCGCAACAGAGCGTTGATTTTGGTATTGCTTTAGTCAAAGGCGAAGAAGTGGATTTAATCGAAAACAGTGTGATCGTAGGTCCAGTCAATGCGACCACGCAATCTGGGGCAATATACTACTCAGCCCAATACAGCTACCAGTTCTAAGCTAACCGCTTAACTCCAAAAGCCGCATTTTTGCGGCTTTTTTTATTCAAATCTCCAATAACAACCCCAGCGGCGCGGCTTTTTATCACACGGCTTAATCGACTCTGGGCGATCCTGTTTGTCCTCTTCGCCCATCACGGGGATTATTTCGCTCCCCCTACCTTAAGCGGCATCTATTGTGAATAAACCCAGTGCATGAATATGCTTTATTGGGTATCGTAGACTGAGTTTATCTAATCAAGAGATTCTTTTTATGGAAAAAAGTAACATCCTTCCAGCCCTGCTACTGGGCGGCTTCCTCTGTGCAGGGCTTGTGTATGTGGGCCAGACAACAAGTTCAGCTTTATTACAAATGAAAGCCATGGAACGTACTGTCACGGTAAAAGGGTTAGCGGAAAAAGAAGTCAAAGCCAATGTGGCTATTTGGCCAATCAATTTTTCTGAGGTCGACAACAACCTGCCCAAGCTCTACGACACTGTTCAGAAAAAAACTGACCGAGTCGTCGCCTTTTTAAAAGAACAAGGCTTTAGCGACAGCGAAATTACCGTGTCCTTGCCTTCAATTGAAGACCGCCAAGCCCAAGGTTATGTCGATCCCAATGTCAGATACCGTTACTCTGCAAAGGTGAACCTATCGGTTTATACCACGCAGATTGATCTGATGATCAACACCCGTAACCAAATGATTAATTTAGTAAAAGAAGGTATAGCGATTGCCAGTCAAGACTATGACAATCGAACTGATTTTTTGTTTACGGATCTCAATTTAGTCAAGCCTGTCATGGTACAAGAAGCAACGCAAAATGCCCGAGAGGTGGCGGAGAAATTTGCTAAAGATTCAGATTCTCGCCTCGGAAAAATTAAGACCGCCAGCCAAGGTCAGTTTACCATTTCTGATCGAGACAGAAGCACGCCTTACATTAAGCAAATTCGCATTGTATCGACACTCACCTATTATTTAAATGACTAACACTATTATTTAAATGACTAACACTGTTGATTTTTACGCTTCTTAGCATCCCACTGAAAAAAGGAATAAGGCTTTTAACGCCTTATTCCTAAATTAGGCAAAAACACTATATTAAATTTTTCTAATTAATAGTATTGCCTATTGAAAATAACTCCATTAGAATTTACGCATAAAACACATCTGGGATGATATACATTATGACGTTAATTTCTCGCGCTTTTGTGTTGCTGCTGGTGCTTTCCAGTACTGCTCAGGCAGCCTCAATCAAAACCATCGAAGTCTTTAATAAACCCTATGCCAATTGGGTCACCTTAGATGCCACCATTGAGGCGGTCAAAGCGGCAACGGTTTCAGCGCAGACCTCAGGCCGCATTGTCAAACTCAACTATGATGTTAACGATGTCGTCCCCGAAGGTGCCGCGCTGCTGGAAATCACCAGTAAAGAGCAAGGCGCTGAGCTGGCCAGTTTTGAGGCCGATTTAGCCAAAGCCAAAGCCCTGAATGTCGAAGCTCAGGCTCAATACCGTCGTTTTAAAGCCTTATTTCCCCAAGGTGCAATATCGAAGGGGGCAATGGATGAAGCCACCGCCAACGCTAAAGCCACGGAACAAGCCGTTACCGCAGCCAAGGCTCGGGTGATAAAAG
>JBOFUF010000387.1:0-2464 GCA_051652445.1 Shewanella sp. | reverse complement strand
CGGGCACAGGCGAGCATAGCGACTGCAGCTTCTGGCACCATAGGCAGGTAAATCGTGACTATGTCACCGCGGCGCACGCCTTGGCTGCGCAGTGCGTTGGCGAACTGACACACTTGGCTATGCAATTCACCGTAGGTGATTTTGCGTTGTTCGCTGGCGTTGTCGCCTTCCCAAATAATCGCCACGCGATCGCTGTGCTCGGCTAAGTGACGGTCTAAACAGTTGGCAGAAGCATTCAGGGTGCCATCGTAAAACCAGTTGATGGATAAGTTATGATCATCAAAAGAGGTTTTTTTAATTTGGCTATAGGGTTTAATCCAATCAATACGCTTGCCGTGTTCTCTCCAGAAACCTTCAGGATTGACAATCGACTCTTGGTACATTGTTTTATATTTATCGTTGTTTACAAGTGCATTGGCAGCAATATTGCCGGAGACTTTGTAGAGAGACTGCGAGCTCATAGGCTTCCCTTTTGAAAAAATGCGTGGACTGAGTATGGTATGCAAGGGGGCGGCAACTCCATTAGACCTTGGTCTAGTGTTAAATTTTCCTTTACATTTAGTCTGTTGCATTTAAATGTCGGCTAGATTTTAGACAGCTTTTATCGCACAATAATCAGAAAAAAGAGCAAAGTATGAATTTAACCTTAGTTGTTTCTGTTATTGCAGTCTGTTATGTCTCGCTTTTATTCCTATTGGCTTGGGGGGCTGAGCGTTGGTTTGTGGGGATTACCCAAAAACTGCAAGTGCCTATTTATGGTTTGAGCTTAGCGGTTTACTGCTCTTCATGGAGTTTTTTAGGCACGGTAGGTCAATCCGCTAAGGACTTATGGTCTTTCGTGCCGATATTTCTTGGCCCTATTCTGATTTTTACTTTAGGTTTTGGCTTGCTCCGCAAGATGGTATTGGTGTCGAAGGCACAAAACATTACCTCGGTGGCTGACTTTATTGCGGCTCGTTATGGCAAGTCTCAAGCCTTAGCCGCCTTAGTCACGTTAATCGCCTTGTTTGGCATCATGCCCTATATCGCCCTGCAGCTTAAGGCGATGGTGTTCAGTCTTAATTTGTTTCAACCCGCTGACGATCCCCTCGATGGCGTGACGATTCCGTTACTGATCACATTTCTGTTAGCCATCTTCGCGATTTTATTTGGCACTCGCAAACTCGATGCCACTGAGCACAATCCTGGGATGATGCTCGCGATTGCGTTTGAGTCTCTGGTGAAACTCGCCGCATTTTTGCTGGTTGGTATCGTTATCAGTTTTGGGGTGTTCGATGGTTTTGGTGACATTTGGCAGCAGGCAAATGATCAATCGTTGATTAATAACCCTCATCCACGTATCGAAGTGTTAATGCCCGAGTTGCTCGTGGGAATGGCGGCTTTTTTATGTATGCCAAGACAGTTTCATGTCATGGTAGTGGAATGTGCCGATGAGTCTGTGTTGTCAAAAGGGCGTTGGCTGTTTCCACTTTATTTAGCACTCTTTGGTTTATTTGTTGGACCGCTCGCCTTAGCGGGGCAAATTATTCTTGGGGATTCGGTATCGGCCGATACCTATGTGATTAATCTGCCACTCGCCTTAGATCAACCTTTACTGGCGGTGATTGCACTATTAGGGACGCTGTCGGCGGCGACCGGTATGGTTATTGTGGCCGTAGTGACGATTAGTGTGATGGTGAGTAACGAATGGTTGGTGCCTGTGATGTTACGTACCGGCCATATCCGTGATAAAAATTTCAGTCAGTTTTCGCAGCTGTTACTCAATGCCCGTCGCTTAGCGATTGTGATTATTCTGGGCTTAGGCTATGGCAGTTATTTGGCGTTGTCTGATAGCGATTCCTTGTCGCATTTAGGCATGTTGTCCTTTGGCGCGTTTGCTCAGTTAGCCCCCGCTTTAGTCGGTGGGCTTTATTGGAAGCATGGCAATCGCGCGGGGGTGTTTTTAGGACTGGGGGTGGGTTTTACACTGTGGTTTTACATTATGTTACAGGGTATGACGGACGTGCAAAGTTCATCAGTCCTAGTGTCAGGTGTGATGAGCGAGATAGGAATGCTGGATGCGATAACGCCCAATGTACGTGATGCCTTGACAGCACTATTTGCTAATATTGCCGGTTATGTTTTGGGGTCGATTTGGTTTCGAGCGGGCGTGGCTGAACGGATTCAAGCCAGTGCTTTTGTGAGTCCGGGTAAGTTAAAAAACAGTGCGAATAAGAAACAAGTTCCGATTTCACAACAGGATTTACTGATTCTCGCCAGCCGCTTTGTCAGTCCAACTCGCGCCTATGAAAGCTTTAGCCGTTTCTCGATGGATGCCGTAAAGAGTGATAGTTGGCATAAAGCCGCGCCGCCGGAGTTGATTTTCCATACCGAGCGTTTATTGGCGGGGGTGCTGGGTGCCTCAAGCGCAGCATTGGTCATGGATTCTGTGCTGCAAGGGCGCGACTTAGCCTTAGATGAAGTG
>JBOFUF010000386.1:0-5666 GCA_051652445.1 Shewanella sp. | reverse complement strand
CTCTTAGGTATTGGTTTGTCATCTTTAATGGTGGTAAGCGAAGGTGAGCGTGCAATTGTGGCGCGTTTCGGTGAGATTTTAAAAGACAACGTTGACGGTAAGCAGGTCACCCGCGTCTACGAACCAGGTTTACACATTAAAGTGCCTGTGATCGATAAAGTAAAATTACTCGATGCACGTATTCAAACGTTAGATGGTGCAGCCGATCGTTTCGTCACTTCTGAGAAAAAAGATTTGATGGTCGATTCTTACGTTAAATGGCGTATTGCAAACTTCGAAAAATACTACCTGTCCACTAATGGTGGTGTAAAGTCGAATGCAGAATCGCTGTTGCAACGTAAGATTAACAACGATTTACGTACTGAGTTTGGTCGCCGGACTATTAGAGAGATTGTTTCTGGTCAGCGCGATGAGTTGCAAAATAATGCGTTGGCAAATGCGGCTGAAAGTGCAAAAGACTTAGGTATTGAAGTTGTCGATGTACGTGTAAAGCAAATCAATTTACCCGCTAACGTCAGTAACAGTATTTACCAACGTATGCGTGCTGAGCGTCAAGCTGTGGCAAAAGAGCATAGGGCACAAGGTAAAGAGCAATCTGAAATCATTCGTGCAACGATTGATGCTAATGTGACAGTGAAGATAGCTGAGGCTGAACGTAAAGCCTTGACCATACGTGGTGAAGGTGATGCATTAGCGGCAAAGATATATTCTGATGCTTACAGCAAAGATGCTGAGTTTTTTAGCTTTGTTCGTAGTTTAGAGGCATATCGTGCTAGTTTCTCAGGTAAGTCGGATATCATGGTGTTAGAGCCTGATAGCGAGTTCTTCAAGTACATGAAGAGCACTTCACCTAAGAAATAATGCGTTAAAATGATTGTTAAATAGGCCCTACATAGTAGGGCCTATTTTTTTTACGATAGATTGTTCACTTGGATTGAAAAATAGAGCCATCTTTACATTAGCAATACAGGGTTTATGCCTACTCCACAAATACGATGCTCAAAATACGAACCAAATGTATAACAATAGGTTAATAAATGGTTTTTTTTTAGGCTTTTTGTAAAAAACACGCAATATCCCTAACTTTCACATGTCTTTTTACTATGATCTGCTTCTAATTTTTAGCTATAATGAGCCCCGCTTCAAACTTCGATTTTTGACCCTAGTGATGACTAAGGCCGAAAGTCTTTGAAATATAAAAATTCCAACACCCTCTGGGAGATAAGTGGATGAGCAATGCGCCAGTCGATACCGGACGTCGCAGATTCCTGACAGCCGCAACCGCCGTAGTTGGTGGTGCTGGTGCCGTCGCTGTAGCGGTTCCTTTCATCAAGTCATGGAATCCGAGTGCCAAAGCGAAAGCTGCAGGTGCACCGGTCGAAGTAAATATCAGTAAAATAGAGCCAGGTCAGTTGATCCGTGTTGAATGGCGTGGAAAACCTGTATGGGTTGTCCGTCGCACTGACGAGGTGATCAATGCACTGCCAAAAAACGATGATAAATTAAGAGATCCTGCTTCTGCAGAAATGCAGCAGCCTGATTATGCAACCAATCCTCTGCGTTCAATTAAACCAGAGTATTTTATTGCTGTCGGTATTTGTACACACTTAGGATGTTCGCCTACTTATTTGCCCGATTCTTTTGGTGAACAAGTTGAAGGTGTAACTTCAGGTTTCTTCTGTCCATGTCATGGCTCTAAGTTTGATATGGCGGGTCGCGTTTTCCAAGGCGTACCTGCTCCATTAAACCTAGTTGTTCCTCCACATCAATATGTTGATGATGGCACCGTGATTATCGGTGTAGATAAAGGAGCGGCATAATGGTTAAGAATTTAATTAATTGGATTGATGAGCGTATTCCAATGACGGCGACTTATAACCGTCACGTGGGCCAGTATGCGACGCCAACGAATTTTAACTTTTGGTATTTTTTCGGTTCGCTAGCGATGTTGGTATTGGTTAACCAATTACTGACAGGTATTTGGTTGACCATGAACTATGTGCCAACAGCAGAGGGGGCATTTGCTTCTGTTGAATACATCATGCGCGACGTCGAATACGGTTGGTTGCTACGTTACATGCATTCAACAGGTGCTTCAGCGTTCTTCGTCGTCATCTATTTGCACATGTTCCGTGGTTTAATTTACGGTTCATATCAGAAACCTAGAGAGCTGTTGTGGCTGTTCGGTATGTTGATTTTTCTCGTGTTGATGGCAGAAGCCTTTATGGGTTATTTGCTGCCATGGGGGCAAATGTCATATTGGGGCGCGCAGGTCATTATTTCTCTGTTCGGGGCGATTCCAATTATTGGAGATGACCTTACCCTGTGGATCCGTGGCGACTATGTGATCTCTGGCGCAACACTGAACCGTTTCTTCGCATTGCATGTTATCGCGCTGCCTTTGGTATTAGTGGTATTGGTGTTCTTACACTTAATTGCACTGCATGAAGTGGGTTCAAACAACCCTGATGGTATCGAAATTAAGAAAAATAAGGATGAGAATGGTTGGCCTGTAGATGGCATTCCATTCCACCCATACTACACAGTTAAAGACATCATGGGGGTTGCTGGCTTCTTGATCGTGTTCTGTTATGTATTGTTCTTTATGCCTGAAGGTGGTGGTTACTTCCTTGAAAAGCCAAACTTTGAAGCGGCTAACTCAATGAAAACCCCTGAGCACATCGCGCCAGTATGGTACTTCACGCCTTTCTACGCCATTTTGCGTGCAGTACCCGATAAATTGGGCGGTGTAGTGATGATGGGACTGTCGATTGCGGTGTTGTTCGTATTACCTTGGTTAGATCGTTGCAAGGTTAAGTCGGTACGTTACCGTAGTACGCTACATAAGCTGAATATTGCACAATTTACGCTTTCTTTCATCGTGTTAGGCTATTTAGGTGTTGTTCCTGCTACGCCAACTCTGACGATAGTTGCACAAGTATTTACTGTGACTTATTTTGGTTTCTTCTTGGCGCTGTGGTTATACAGTAAGAATGAAAAGACCAAACCAGTTCCTGCGAGGTTGACACACTAATGAAAAAATTATTGATTGCATTAGTTACCTTGTTGCCAACGTTGGCGATGGCCGCTGGCGGAAATAATGTACATTTAGAAGACGCAAAAATTGATTTGCATGATAAAGCTTCTTTAGAACGTGGCGTGGACTTGTTCCAACATTACTGTTCTGGTTGCCATAGCACTCAATATCAGCGTTATGAGCGTGTTGCGACCGATATCGGTATCTCTGCGGATGATATGCGTAATAAGTATATGTTTACCGATGCCAAAATCGGTGAGCTGATGCAAAGTGCTATCCCAGCTAAAGATGCCGCTAAATGGTTTGGTGCTACCCCACCAGACTTAACTTTAGTTGCGCGCGTTCGTGGTGAAGATTGGGTGTATTCGTATCTAAAGGGTTTCTATAAAGATCCTAGCCGCCCATTTGGTGTGAATAACACCGTATTCCCATCTGTTGGTATGCCTCATGTACTCGAAGAGTTACAAGGGGTTGCTGTCAAACAGCAAGATGGTACGATTGTTGTTACTGGCGGTAAATTAACCGCAGAAGAATACGATCAAGCGGTACGTGATATTACGGGTTTCCTCGTCTATTCTGCTGAACCGGTTAAGTTAGAGCGTGAAGCACTAGGCTGGTGGGTACTCGGATTCTTGTTTATATTCTTTATTGTGGCCTACCTCTTGAAGAAAGAGTATTGGAAAGATGTACACTAGGCACCAATAACGGGTAAAATGTATTATCCGCATAGTGTAAACGGGGGGCTTAGCCCCTCGTTTACTTTTGTTTTATTTCGATTCTGGAGGGTATCAATGGCTGTTGCTGCCAACAAACGCTCTATCATGACACTGTTTTCAGGTGCTGATGATCTGTATAGCCATCAAGTGCGTATCGTGTTAGCTGAAAAAGGGGTTACTGTTGATGTTTTGCAGGTCGACCCTAACGAAATGCCTGAGGATTTACTCGAAGTCAATCCATATAACTCAGTGCCTACTTTGGTAGACCGTGAACTCGTTTTATATGAATCACGCATTATTATGGAATATTTGGATGAGCGTTTTCCTCATCCACCTTTGATGCCTGTATACCCAGTATCTCGCGGCCAGAGCCGTTTGATGATGCACCGTATCGATACGGATTGGTATGCGCTGGTTGAGCGTATTCGTAAGGGTGACCGGGTTGAAGCTGCTCGTAAAGAGCTGACTGAAAGCCTGATCGCTATTGCGCCAGTCTTCGGCGAAGTGCCTTATTTCATGAGTGAAGAGTTTGGGCTTGCCGATTGTTATCTTGGTCCATTGCTATGGCGCTTGCCTGTTTTGGGTATTGAGTTAGATAGCCGTGTAGCCAAAGATATCAAAGCGTATATGACACGTATTTTTGAGCGTGAGTCGTTTAAAGCTTCTTTAACTGAAACCGAACGCGAAATGCGTATGGGTATGTAATGAAACCTTTGACTCCAAATCGTCCTTATTTACTAAAGGCTTACTATGATTGGTTGATGGACAACCAATTGACTCCTCATGTTGTGGTGGATGCCTTTGTTGAAGGCACTCAAGTACCACAGCAATACGTGAAGGATGGCCAGATAGTGTTGAATATTGCTGCTGGCGCAGTGGGCCATTTACAAATGAGCAATGAGTGTGTGGAGTTCAATGCGCGTTTCGGTGGTGTTCCTCAGCAGGTGATGTTGCCAATGGCGGCGATTGTCGCTATTTATGCCCGTGAAAACGGCGCTGGCACTGTTTTCGATGTCGAAGATGCTTATCTAATGGATGAGGAAGTCGGTTCACCTTTAGCTGTTGTTGAAACAACGACGACAGCATCTGAGCCGACAGAAGAGCCTCCTAAGCGCCGCAGCCATTTAACTGTGGTTAAATAACCATGGTAAAATGGCGGTGGTGAAATGCCTCAGTCTTTTTAAAAAAGCCAGTCTAATGACTGGCTTTTTTATCGCTGCACTTTAACCTCGCAATGGGTTAAACCTTAGGTACTAGGTGTGATAGCATTTGCGTCCGCCCACCGCTGTTCGGTATGCGTTACCTTTACCATTTAGGCCAATGGATTTTGTATGTTGCTAATGATCGATAACTACGACTCTTTTACTTTTAACTTAGTGCAGTATTTTCAGCAACTAGGGCAAGAAATCGTGGTTAAACGTAATGACGAAATTAGCTTGGCCGACATAGAGGCACTTGCGCCTACTCATCTGGTGATTTCTCCTGGTCCTTGCTCGCCCAATGAGGCGGGGATCTCCCTCGCAGCGATTGAGCATTTTGCTGCCCGCATGCCCATTTTAGGTGTCTGTTTAGGCCACCAAGCGATGGCACAGGTTTTTGGGGCCAATGTAGTGCGTGCCGGGCGGGTGATGCACGGTAAGGTCAGCGCTATTTCTCACTCTGATCAGCGGTTATTTGAGGGATTAAAGCAGCCCTTAACTGTGACACGATATCACTCGTTACTGGTGGATGTTGTGCCTGAGGGGTTTGTGCTCGATGCTTGGTTTGATGATCCTATTCATGGTCGAGAAATCATGGCCATGAGCCATCAACACTTACCCCTTTACGGGGTGCAATTTCACCCTGAATCGATTCTCACTGAACAAGGTGTCGAGCTGTTAGCTAAATTTTTAGCGCAGTCAGCTATGTGTCCA
>JBOFUF010000385.1:0-7827 GCA_051652445.1 Shewanella sp. | reverse complement strand
GCCAGTTGGATTGATGGCGCGCGTGAGCTTATCGAATGCCTACGGGCCAAGTCACTGCCCTTGGCGATTTTGACCCGCAATATGCCAGAAGCGGCGCAAATCACTATCGATAAACTCGGTATCGATATCGCACTGGTATTAACGCGTTACGATGCGCAGCCTAAACCGCATCCCGAAGGTATTCATCTTATTTGCCAGCAGTGGCAACTCGCGCCCGCGGATATCTTGTATGTGGGCGATTATCTGTTTGATCTGCAAACCGCGCGTAATGCGGGCAGTCACTGCGCCCTCTATTGCCCTGAAACCATTCCCGATTATGCCCATGATGCAGATATACTGGTGGCTTGCTACCATAGCTTTATCCAAGCGTGGACAGTTGGCGACTAGGTATTGTTTTTGGGGGGGACTGCAGCTTGCTTATCTTGTTTCAGTCCCAAGCGTACGCTATCTAATATGGCAATCAGCCAGCAGAGGATAAAGCCGTACATCAGCTTGTCTGCACCATCACGAATAGTTGCCGTGGTTTGCTGAGTCACTTCGGCTGTAATGACGCCTATATCCAGCGGCAAAACGCCAGTTTGAATATCCAGTGAGATAAGTTGCGCGACTTGCAGTACTTGTTGCAGCATCAAGCCAAGACTCAGTACGGCCAACACAAAAAACACGAGGCCACTGCGTTTATGCTTAAGATAGAAATGGCCGCTGCCAGGGGCAACGAAGGCCGATAATAGTCCAGCGGTAAGGGCTTTTTTCATGGGAGTCGATTACTTATATCATTAAACTCTTTGGAGATTAGACACTAAGCTTTATCTTTGCTAAAGGCAAACTAAGACAAATTTAAGCCAATAAAAAAGGAGCCTAGGCTCCTTTTTTAGTCTCTAGCTTAAGCTAGATTAGTCTTCACGTGGTTTACGTGGCTTACGCTCACCGGCAGGTTTGTCTGCACGTGGCTTGCGGTCAGCAAATGGCTTATCACCTGTTGCTGCTGCACGAGGCTTACGGTCACCGGCTGGGCGGTCGCCAGTAGGACGATCGCCACGTGGTTTACGGTCACCAGCAGGACGGTCTGAACGCGCACTACGGCCTGAATCAACAAAGACTTGATCGCCAGCTTCGCGGATGTTCAATGGCTTGCCACAAACACGCACTTTACGTAGGTGCTGTAACACGTCTTTTGGCATGCCGTCTGGCAGGTCAACAGTGGTCACTGCATCGTACAGTTGGATTGCGCCAATGTAACGGCTGTCGATGTTAGCTTCGTTTGCGATAGCGCCAACGATGTTACCCACACCTACACCATTCTCACGACCTACGTCGATTACGTAACGGCACATTTTTAAATCTGGGTTGTCTTTCAACGCTTCCGCTAAGCCTAAGCTGGCAGGCATTGGACGCGGTTCGCGACTTCTGCGTTCACCACGCTCACCACCACGGTCATTGCCGCGATCACTGCCTCTCTCGCTACCACGTTCACTGCGCTCGCTTCGTTCATCGCGGACGCGCTCTTGAATGGCTGGTAATTGTAGCGGACGTTCTTGTTGCACTTGCTGTAACAATGCAGCGGCTAGCAGATCGCTATCGACTTCTAGCTGTTGGCATAATTGCGCAACGGCTTCTTTCATGAAATCTAAATCGCCATTGATCGTTTCAGCCAATTGCTCACCTAAGCGAGACAGACGACGTTCTGCAACTGTCTCTGGGCTTGGGATTTTCATTGGTGAAATGCGGCTGTTCGTTGAACGCTCAATAGTGCGCAGCATGCGCATTTCACGGCTCGTTACAAACAAAATCGCCATACCAGTACGGCCAGCACGGCCTGTACGGCCAATACGGTGTACATAAGCTTCTGCATCATACGGAATATCGTAGTTCACAACGTGACCAATACGCTCAACGTCAAGACCACGGGCCGCAACGTCAGTTGCGATCAGAATGTCTAACTTGCCACGTTTCAGTTGATCAACGGCACGCTCACGGGCTTGTTGATTCATATCACCGTGTAACGGTGATGATGCATAACCACGGGCTTCTAACTTTTCTGCTAACTCAACACATGAGTTACGAGTACGGACGAATATGATTACACCTTCAGTGTTTTCAACTTCTAATACACGCACTAGAGCTTCAAGTTTATTGTGTTGTGATACTTGTACGAAACGCTGCTCAATTGACTCAACCGTTGTTTGGCTTGATTCAATACGGACATGCACTGGGTTACGTAAGTATTGGTTAGCAACACGCTTAATTTGCTCTGGCATAGTGGCAGAGAATAACGCCAGTTGGCGCTCGCTTGGCGTGTGCTCAAGGATCCATTCTATATCATCGATGAAGCCCATCTTTAACATTTCATCGGCTTCATCAAGCACAAGAGCTTGTAATGAGTCGAGTTTCAAAGTACCGCGGCGCATATGGTCCATAACACGACCTGGCGTACCCACGATAACTTGTGGACCACGTTTCAGCGCATTCAACTGTTGTTGCATGCTTTGACCACCGTAAATCGGCAGTACGTGGAAGTTCTTCATAAATTTGGCATAGCTACTGAAAGCTTCAGCAACCTGAACCGCTAATTCACGCGTTGGCGCTAATACTAAAATTTGCGGTGTGGTTTGGCTGGTCACTTTGTTTAGTAGCGGCAGGGCGAAGGCACCCGTTTTACCAGTACCTGTTTGCGCTTGACCTAAAATATCTTTGCCAGCCATAAGTGGATCAATACTGGCTGATTGGATTGGCGTTGGTTTTTCATAACCTAGCTCGTCAAGAGCACGCAACAAATTCTCGGATAGGCCGAGTTCACGGAAAGTTCTTTCATCGGATGACATTGGGTTGTAGCCTTGTGGATGGGCGCGCAAAATGGCGCTAAAGTTTCACAGACAGAAAATCAACCCCGTGTCGATTTCCCGCGAACGGCAAATTATAGCAGCATGCCAACCTCTTTACCAATCAATGACTCGCTATTTAAGCTGTTTTCTGGATTTATTTTATAAAAACTTAGCAAGAAACGCGCCAATTAAATTTAATTACATAAAAACACTACATTTACTTTACGTTAATTAAATGGTTTGGCGATATTTGCAGCAAAATACTCGGTTTTTAGTCAAGCTGGCATCTTATGGTGGTTACCGTTAAGTCGGCATCAATGGCTTTGTTCGAGGTGATTCAACCATCTGGGGCAGTATTGGGTCGAGCGAGTGACACTTCGCAACCTGAGGCTTCCCTATCGGGGATCCGGCTGCGAAGTGTCATCGTGAAGTGTCATCGTTAGGATTTTGCGGCCGCTAGCAGTTTGGCATCCCTTGCGAGTAAGGGCTTTAAAAAGCGTGCGGTGTGGGAGCTTGGATGCTCGGCGACGTCTTCTGGCGTGCCTGTGGCTAAAATCATACCGCCACCGCCTCCCCCTTCTGGACCTAAGTCGATAATCCAGTCTGCGGTTTTGATGACGTCCAGATTATGCTCAATCACCACAATCG
Organism: Shewanella sp.; assembly: GCA_051652445.1. GTDB lineage: Bacteria > Pseudomonadota > Gammaproteobacteria > Enterobacterales > Shewanellaceae > Shewanella. The sequence goes on along the minus strand of JBOFUF010000385.1, from coordinate 4,357 downwards.
TGTTGCCGTGGGATTTAAGGCGATGCAACACGTCGAGCAGCAGCTGGATATCGGCAAAGTGTAAGCCGGTGGTCGGTTCGTCCAAGATATACAAGGTTTGACCTGTGTCACGTTTGGACAACTCTTTGGCAAGTTTCACCCTTTGGGCTTCACCGCCCGAAAGCGTGGTCGCACTTTGACCAAGGCGCACATAGGACAAGCCTACACCCATTAAGGTTTGCAGCTTACGGGCAATGGCGGGCACAGCATCAAAAAACTGCCGCGCATCTTCGACTGTCATTTGCAGGACTTCGTGAATATTCTTGCCTTTATAGCGTACTTCTAAGGTTTCGCGGTTATAGCGCTTACCTTTACAAGAATCGCAGGGCACATACACATCGGGCAGGAAGTGCATTTCGACCTTGATTAAACCGTCGCCTTGGCAAGCTTCACAACGGCCACCTTTGACGTTAAAGGAGAAGCGGCCGACCTGATAACCGCGAGTGCGTGACTCTTGGGTGGCGGCGAAAATCTCGCGAATAGGGGTGAAGATGCCCGTATACGTGGCCGGATTCGAGCGCGGGGTGCGGCCAATTGGGCTTTGGTCGATATCGACCACTTTGTCGCACAGTTCCATCCCTTCGATACGATCATAGGGTGATGGCTCATCAACAGTCGCCCCGTTGAGCATTCTATGGGCGATCTTGAAGAAGGTATCGTTGATTAAGGTGGATTTACCCGAACCCGATACACCCGTCACACAGGTAAATAAACCAATGGGAATGGTTAAATCGACATTGCGCAGGTTATTGCCGCGCGCGCCAAATAACTCAATCACTTGGGTTTTGTCGAACGCAACGCGCGGCGTATCGATATGAATGCTGCGCTTACCGGAAATATATTGGCCGGTGACCGATGCTTCGCAGGCGATAATTTTCTCTATCGGACCGTCGCAAATCACTTCGCCGCCATGTACGCCAGCGCCTGGGCCGATATCGATCACGTGATCCGCCATACGGATCGCATCTTCGTCATGTTCAACCACAATCACAGTGTTGCCTAAATCCCGCAGGTGGATCAGAGTTTGCAGCAGGCGTTCATTATCCCTTTGATGCAGACCGATTGAAGGTTCGTCGAGCACATACATCACGCCGACGAGCCCTGCGCCAATTTGGCTAGCGAGTCTAATCCGCTGGGCTTCACCACCAGAGAGGGTTTCTGCCGAGCGCGATAGGCTCAAATAATTAAGGCCCACGTTGACGAGGAAGCCTAAGCGATCGCGGATCTCTTTTAAAATCTTCTCGGCAATCTGCGCCTTTTGGCCGCTAAACTCGACTTTTTCGAAGTAGTCTAAGGCTTCGCCAATCGACCAGGTGGTAAGTTGTGGCAGGTTGATGTCACCTAAAAACACGTTACGGGCTTCTTCGCGCAGACGCGAACCACCACAACTTTGACAAGCTTGGGTGTTGATAAATTTGGCTAATTCGTCACGTACCGAATTGCTTTCGGTTTCGCGATAGCGCCGGTCCATGTTGTTGAGAATACCTTCGAAGGGGTGATTACGCACCACTACGTCGCCGCGATCATTAATGTACTTAAAGGCAATGCTGTCTTTGCCTGAACCGTACAGGACAATTTTGCGCACTTTTTCGCTGAGCTGCTCGTAGGGCACTTCGACATCGAACTTATAATGTTCTGCCAGTGAGCTGAGCATTTGGAAGTAATAAAAGTTGCGTCTATCCCAGCCACGAATCGCGCCGCCCGCTAATGACAGCTCAGTGTTGGTAATAACACGTTCGGGATCGAAAAATTGCTGTACCCCTAAACCATCACAGGTTTGGCATGCACCAGCGGGATTGTTAAAGGAGAAAATTCTAGGCTCTAATTCCGCCATCGAATAACCGCAGTGCGGGCAGGCAAAGTTGGCCGAGAAGATCAGTTCCTCACCCTTCACTTTACCGGCGCTGGCGTCATCTTCCATATTGGCGACGATGGCGATGCCGCCGGAGAGTTCCAGCACAGTTTCGAAGGATTCAGCTAAACGCTGCTTGATGTCATCCCGCACTTTAAAGCGGTCGACGACCACTTCAATCGTGTGTTTAACGTGTAAATCTAAGGTTGGCGGATCGGTTAAGTCACACACTTCACCGTCGATACGCGCACGGATATAACCCTGCGCCGATAGCCCTTCGAGCAATTTAACGTGTTCACCCTTACGGGCGTTGACCACGGGGGCCAGCAGCATCAAGCGGCTGTCTTGGGGCATTTCTAACACTTTATCGACCATCTGGCTGACGGTTTGCGCCGCTAACGGTTGATTGTGGGTCGGACAACGTGGCTCACCCACACGGGCAAACATCAAACGCAGGTAATCGTAAATTTCGGTAATCGTGCCCACGGTGGAGCGGGGGTTATGGGAAGTGGATTTTTGCTCTATGGATATCGCCGGGCTTAAGCCTTCGATATGGTCCACATCGGGCTTTTCCATCAAACTCAAAAATTGGCGAGCATAGGCAGATAGGGACTCGACGTAACGTCGCTGACCCTCGGCATATAAAGTATCGAAAGCGAGGGAGGATTTGCCAGATCCCGATAAGCCCGTGATGACAATCAGTTTATTCCTTGGGATAGTCAGGTTGATATTCTTGAGATTGTGGGTGCGTGCGCCGCGTATTTCAATCTTATCCATCTATCGCTCTAATGCCATATGCTTTGAAAAATGAGTATAAGTATCGCACAGTTCCACCGTTGAGTTTAGTTGATTCTGTGAACGGCGCCCATGCCAAGGCGGGTTCTGGCCTTGAGTCGACTAGCTTTGCTGGGGGCGGTCAAATAGATGAACTAAGATTAATGCCGTTGCTAAGCACCGAGTCGACAGAATCAGTGTGAATATTATGCTGGAACGATCTCCTAATATTGCAACGTTACAAAGCGAGAAAAGCTGGATTAATGCGGATGTCGCTGGGTATAGATAGTTTGGTGATCATCGGCATAAAAGCTTAGTGCACAGTCCGTGATACAGGCGACTATTTCCTTTTGAGCAAATCCGTTTGTATGTGGTAACATGCGCGCCTTAAAAGACTTCAATCCAGGGCAACATCATGGGTAACAACGGACTTTCGGGTACAGAGAAAAAAGTCGCGTTTTCTTTAGCCAGTGTATTTGGTTTGCGCATGATGGGCCTGTTTATGATTATGCCTGTCTTTGCTCTTTATGGTCAGCACCTCGAAGGCTTTTCGCCTCTGTGGGTGGGTATTGCTATTGGTGCCTATGGTCTGACTCAAGCCGTGCTGCAAATCCCCATGGGGATTTTATCTGACAAATATGGTCGCAAACCCATTATTCTCTGTGGTTTAGTGCTATTTGCTATTGGTAGCGTGATTGCAGCCAATGCAGATACGATTTATGGCGTAGTGTTTGGCCGAGCCGTACAAGGCATGGGGGCGATTGCCGCGGCCGTGCTTGCACTTGCCGCTGATTTAACCCGTGACGAACAGCGTACTAAAGTCATGGCGATTATTGGCATGTGTATTGGGCTGTCGTTTGCGCTCTCTTTGTTGATTGGGCCAATCGTGGCTCAGCATCTTGGATTGTCAGGGCTGTTTTGGCTTACTGCGGTGCTGGCGATTGTTGGTATGTTGCTGATCCAGTTTTTAGTACCGAACCCGATAACGCAAGCACCAAAAGGTGACACGTTAGCCACACCAGCCAAGCTTAAACGCATGTTTTTAGAGCCGCAATTATTTAGGCTTAACGCGGGTATTTTCATTTTGCACTTAGTGCTGACGGCGGTATTCGTCGCGCTGCCATTGGATCTTGTGGATGCTGGCTTGGTCAAAGAGCAACATTGGATGCTGTATTTTCCGGCATTTGTCGGGGCATTTATTTTCATGGTGCCTTTAATCATTATTGGGGTTAAGCGCAAAAATACTAAGGCGATGTTTCAAATTGCGCTGGTGATTATGATTTGTTCTTTGGCAATCATGGCAATATTTGCCAGTAATTTATGGGCATTAAGTGCGGCGGTATTATTATTTTTTACCGGTTTTAATTACCTTGAAGCTTCACTGCCAAGTTTGATTGCTAAATTTTGCCCCGTTGGCGAAAAAGGCTCTGCGATGGGAGTGTATTCGACAAGCCAATTTTTAGGGGCTTTTTGTGGCGGTATGCTAGGGGGCGGGGCCTTCCAGTTAGTCGGTGCAGTGGGCGTATTTGCGGTTGCCTTGGTGTTAATGATCCTATGGTTGCTGCTGACCTTGGGCATGCAAAATCCCGTGTTATTAAAGAGCTATACGTTAGATGCTGCAGTGAAAGATAAAACGGAGGCGCGCGATATGGCGACTCAGCTATCACAACTGATGGGCGTCGTTGAAGCGAT
>JBOFUF010000384.1:0-3191 GCA_051652445.1 Shewanella sp. | reverse complement strand
CGGCGATACAGGCTTTTGCTAAACCAGGGCCAATATCAGCGGCAACATCGAGGGTCGATACAGCATGGGCAAACTCGCGTTTGCTACCATCGGGAAGTGTAATTACAGGCATGAAATATCCTTTCCAGTGGTGACCCACACGTAGGGCCACTTGGGTTGAGTTAATGTAAGATAAATGCTCGCTAGGTTAAGACAGTACAGGAGTCTTAGCCGCCTTGCGCAGCAGGGTGTTTATTCTAAGGGATTGAAGCTAAATGGCGCAAGCATATTGGCCAGAATTGCGATTGAGAACAAAAAAGCAAATTCATGATTTTGCAGTGTCTTGGTAACTTAGCGGTCATCTAACGCCCCTATTCTGGCGCCAGTTTATTAGGCATCACTGAAAACATGACAAGGGAGTTAATATGTTGAACTGCATTCTACTGGCTGTGGCACTCACAAACACAGCCGCCGCGTTACCTGAACCACAGCATATAACTACACACGAAACTCAGATTGATACTCAAGTATTACTCGTTGATATTAATAGTGAGCTTGAGCGACAAATGCAGCGTTTAACGCTGGATGTTACCCAAAATGCCCGCGATGGCGTGTTACACAGTAGTGAAATGGAAGGCTTAGTCACGGTTAAGGACTAAATGCTAAAAGTGTTATTGATCCACTAAGCAAAGCATTTAACCGGTAGATCTATCATGCTGCCTTTTGAGACCGACGTCATCTCAGTCTGCACTCTGCACCTTCAGGTTGTTTGGGTATATACTCAGATAGCAAGCACTTAAATAGAAGCATTCGCATTATGACGCACATAAAAAATTTCCAAGATTGAATAAAACCAAGGCCCAGAACAATAGGCGCGATGCGCGAACTAAGTGTGAGATGTGCTGATTATTAAGCTAAGGAATTCGCTCTATTCTATTGTGGCTTTCTTCTATTAAGTATAAGGAGTTCCACCATGAGAATCATGAACAAAGTGATTGCCTGCCCCCACTGCGGGCACCATCAACATATCAGTATCGATGCCAGCTGTGGAGATCAAGATTATTACGATGACTGCCGAATCTGCTGTAATCCCATTCACTTACGCTTACATATCGACGAATCAAGACGTATCGTTAAGTTGTATATCGACTCAGACGATGAGCAAATTTATTAAATGAAACCGCACTAAAATTCTTGCAATGCTATCAAACTATTACGCTGGTTGATTAAAGCGCCGAGCCAATACGCGCTCAACGGTATCAACGATCACTTGCGTTTGGCTATCGATCTCGATATTGAGTTCATCACCGATTTTACACTGACTTAAATTGGTCAATTTTAAGGTTTCAGGGATTAGGTGCAACTTAAAGCCTACGTCACTCACCTCGCCTACCGTTAAACTGCAGCCATTAACCCCAACAAAACCTTTGTAAAAAATGTAATCCATCCATCTAGACTCAATACCCAGGGTAAGATCATAATGTTGTTCTGTATGACTAATATTCATTACTTTAGCCTTGGTATGGATATGACCTGATAGAATATGGCCACCAATCTCACTACCAAAAGTTAACGAACGTTCAACATTAACGCGTTGACCTACATACAAATTAGCCAGATTAGTCTGTCGTAACGTCTCTTCCACTACATCGAAAAATACCCTATCATCTATTACCTTAGTCACAGTAAGACATACCCCGTTATTTGCCACACTTGCTCCAATTGCAAGTCCCTCATGCAAATCAGGTTCAAATACGACTTCAAGGGTATGTAGACCCTCTTTTTTATGTATTGCAACCACCTCGCAAGTGGCTTGAACTATACCTGTAAACATTTTTTGCTCGCTTAATCGTTAAAGGCTGTATTTATGAATAACTCCGGCTATCAAGCCAAACGTTTAATCCAACTGGCATTGCCAGTACTGATAGCTCAGGTCACTCAGACCATGATGGGCTTTATTGATACCGTTATGGCGGGCCGTGTTAGTGCGGTTGATATGGCCGCTGTGGCGGTCGGCACTAGTCTATGGTTACCCGCAATTCTGTTCGTCCAAGGCTTACTGATGGCATTTACGCCTTTATTTGCCCACTATAATGGGGCCAATAATCAAAAAGCCATCCAACCTTTGGCCTTTCAAGGTGCCTACCTTGCCATCATAGGTGGCATTGGCGTGATGATTTTCCTCGCATCAGCCCCCTTTGTCCTTGGCCAAATGGACTTAGAACCGGAATTATACCGCTTAACCATTGGATATCTCGACGGTATTTTATGGGGGGCTCCCGCATTTGTACTTTATCAAGTGCTGCGTGGCTGTAGTGAAGGCATTTCTTATACCTTACCCACTATGGTCATTGGCTTTGTTGGCCTCGCCGTAAACATTCCTGCAAACTATATTTTCATTTATGGTCACTTCGGTGTCCCTGCTATGGGCGGCGCAGGCTGTGGTATCGCCACAGCATTAGTATTCTGGGCCATGCTGATTGCCATGACCATTTATATGCAGTTACATAAAAAATTTGCAGACTTAGCTCCCTTTAGTCAATTTCATCGCCCTGACGTTGAAACAATGAAAAAAATGACCAAACTCGGCATGCCGATAGCAATGGCGTTATTTTTTGAAGTGAGTTTATTTGCCATCATCGCGCTCTTACTCGCGCCACTTGGTGCAACAGTGGTCGCAAGTCACCAAATAGCCCTGAACTTTTCGGCTATCGTGTTTATGCTGCCGTTATCCATCGGTATTGCGGTATCGATTCGAATTGGTTACTACTTAGGCTGCGATCGCGCCGATATTTCAGCGGTTGTCACTAAAGTTGGCTTACGACTGGCGCTGTCACTGGCACTTTTTACCGCCATTTTGACCGTATTATTTAGATTCCAAATTGCGCAGCTTTATAATGGCGATCCAGAAGTCGTTGCCTTAGCCGGCAGCCTAATGTTGATGGCGGCACTGTATCAATTGTCTGACTCTATTCAAGTGGTTGCCTCTGGGGCTCTTCGCGGCTATAAAGATACACGCAGTGCCTTTTATATCACGCTGTTTTCTTACTGGGGTATTGGCATGTCACTTGGCTATACCTTGGCTTATACCGATCATATCGTTCCGGCCATGGGCGCCCATGGGTTTTGGACTGGGCTGATCGCAGGTCTCACCTGTGCTGCGCTATTGTTTTTCCTTCGATTACGCTACATCCAAAAGCATGGCGTTCATT
>JBOFUF010000383.1:0-2908 GCA_051652445.1 Shewanella sp. | reverse complement strand
GCATTAAATCATTAAAGACTTTGGCACCAAGACTTCCGCCAACCACAAGCACTTTTAAAGCCTCATCGGCAAGCAGTTTAGGTTCAGCACCTAATGCGATTAGCTCACGCCGAATAGGATTTCCGACGACGCAGGCCTTCACAGAGGTAAAGGTATTATTAAAGGCACACAGCACTTGCGTCGCAATCTGCGACAACAACTTGTTTGTCATACCCGGGATGGCATTTTGCTCATGCAGCACCAGTGGAATACCGGCTAATCTTGCCGCCACACCACCGGGACCACTGGCGAATCCGCCCATGCCAAGTACCACATCGGGTTTAAACTCAGCAATCACAGCCTTAGCCTGCAATATTGAGCGCACCACTTTAAAGGGCGCAGCAAACTTACGTAGCAAACCATTGCCGCGCACACCTTTGATATCAATGAAATCAATATCAAAGCCATACTGGGGCACTAAACGCGCCTCCATACGATCGGCGGTGCCTAACCAACGCACTTGCCAACCTTGTTGAGCTAAATACTTAGCCACCGCCAATGCCGGGAACACATGCCCTCCCGTACCACCTGCCATAACTAAAATACGTTTCCCTGTTGGAGTCATTAATTCAATCTCCCTTGCACGGCCTGAACTAATGTCATGCGCCGCTCGTAATCGATGCGCAGTAACATCATGGCGGCCGCGGTCATGACCCATAAACTACTACCACCGTAACTGATAAAAGGTAATGTCAGCCCTTTGGTGGGTAACATACCAATACTCGCGCCGACATTCACCACAGTCTGGAAACAAATCCAAATACCAATGGCATAAGCTAAATAACCTTCAAAGGGTTTATTGATGGCTAAGCACAAGTGACCCAAACGAATGGATCTGAGCGCCACAAACAACAGCACGGATAACACCGCAATAATGCCAATAAAGCCCAATTCCTCGCCAATCACCGCGAAGATAAAATCAGTATGAGCCTCAGGTAAATATTCTAATTTTTGAATACTATTGCCTAGCCCTTGGCCAAACCAATCACCGCGACCATAGGCCATCAAGGATTGTGTCAACTGGTAACCGCTGCCGAAGGGATCTTGCCAAGGGTCCATAAAGGAGGTCACTCGGCGTATACGGTAAGGCTCTAACAAAACTAAAGCGATAAATACCAGCACCGCTGCAAAAATCAACTTGAAGAAGTCGAATAAGCGCGCGCCCGCTAAAAACAACAAACCCACGGTACCGACGAACAGCACCACCACGGTCCCTAGGTCGGGCTGCATCAAAATAAGCACGGCATAAATGGCAAACACCGCAATTGGCTTATAAAAACCTTTTGCGTTTTCGCGCACTTCCTGATGACGCCTCACTAAGTAACCCGCCAAATAGATAGCGAACGCAAGTTTAGCAAGTTCCGCCACTTGGATACGAATGGGGCCTATGGATAACCACCGTGTCGCGCCGTTTACCGTAGTACCTACCACTAATACGACCAACAGCATCACACCCACAATCAACAACAACATGGGGCTCCAACGTTGCCAGTCTTGCATCTCGACTCGTAGCACAAATGCAGCAATGAAGCAGCAACCCACCAAATAAACCACGTGGCGAGTCATAAAATGAAATGGGTCCCCCATGCGCGTTTGCCCTTCAGGCATGGAGGCCGACATCACCATTACAAAGCCGAAACCAATCAAAGACAACACCGCCACGAGCAAAGCCCGGTCGTACAATTGCACGCCCGGCACTTCGGTATCACGCTGCCAATTGGGAATGGCTAAACGCAAACGCCCAATGATGCCAAGTTGTCTTGCATCACTCGCCATCAAGTTGCTCCACGAGGAGTCTAAAATCATCTCCTCGAGCCATGAAGTTACTGTACATATCTAAACTGGCACAAGCGGGTGACAATAAAACGATATCACCAGAGGTCGCCAATTCGGCGGCTTTTGCGACCGCTAAGGCCATAGTATCGACTCTTATCGAACCGTCTTTTAATGCTGCAATCTTTTTACCATCGCGGCCTATGGTGATAAGGTGCGTCACCTTAGTTAAAGCCACCGCTAAAGGCTTAAAATCAGCCCCTTTGCCGTCACCGCCAGCAATCAAAATAATATCGCCTAAGTGGTCGCTCAAGCCATCGAGCGCCGCAACGGTGGCACCGACATTCGTCGCTTTAGAGTCATTGACATAGGTCACGCCATCTTTAACGCCAACCACTTCACAGCGATGGGATAAACCCGCAAAACGATGCGCCACTTTGGCCATCACGTGTTTGTCGACACCCACAGCATCCACCAACGCCATCGCAGCAAGTAGATTGGCATGATTGTGACTGCCAATCAGCGACACTTCGCTGACTGGCATGATTTCGCTGCTGCCATGATAAATTTTACTGTCGCTGATACCCCATTCGTCTGCTTCTGGCGCGGCTAAACCAAAACTATTTTGGTTCATTGGCTCAGGGGGGACGGTGAGTTTATCATTGCGATTAAAGAGTACGGCACGGGTCTGTCGATATAAACGTAATTTAGCGTCGCGATAGGCATCGATATCGCTATACCTATCCATGTGGTCTTCGCTGATATTTAAACAGGTCGCTACCACACATTTAAGGCTATGGGTGGTTTCCAGTTGGAAACTCGACAATTCAAGCACAAATAAGTCTGCATTTTCATGCAGTAAATCCAGCGCAGGCACACCAATATTGCCACCAACAGCAACAGAGATACCCGCTTCCCTGATCATTTCACTCACCAGTGTCGTCACAGTGGTTTTACCATTAGACCCTGTAATACCGATCACACAAGGTTTACGGTCAGCAATCTCACGGGCAAACAGCTCAATATCGCCAATCACCTCAATGCCCATGTCTACCGCTGCGCGTACCTCAGGGGTATAAGTGGCAATGCCAGGACT
>JBOFUF010000382.1:0-6547 GCA_051652445.1 Shewanella sp. | reverse complement strand
CGTCGGATGTTTATCCCGAAGTGCTTGCGGCGCAGTCCAGACCTACGGTTGGCCACTTAGATCCGCTGTTTGTGGGCATGATGGATGAGCTTAAGAGTCTGATCCAATACGCCTTCCAAACTAAAAACGAAATGACCATGGCGGTATCAGCGCCGGGCAGTGCGGGCATGGAAACCTGTTTCGTTAACTTAGTCGAGCCGGGTGAGAAGGTGATTGTCTGCCGTAATGGTGTGTTTGGTGAGCGTATGCGCCAAAACGTCGAGCGCATGGGCGCCATTGCTGTGCTGGTGGATAACGAATGGGGCACGCCTGTTGACCCAGTCGCAGTGGAAGCGGCGCTGAAAGCCAACCCAGATGCCAAATTTTTAGCCTTTGTGCACGCCGAAACCTCGACTGGCGCCTTGAGTGATGCCAAAACCCTGTGCGCATTAGCTAAAGCCTATGGTTGCTTGAGCATAGTTGATGCGGTCACATCCCTGGGTGGCGTCGAATTAAGAGTCGATGAATGGGGCATAGATGCCATTTATTCTGGCAGCCAAAAGTGCCTCTCCTGTGTACCGGGTTTATCGCCCGTGTCTTTTTCGAGCGCTGCCGTCGAAAAACTCAAGAATCGCAACACCCCAGTGCAAAGTTGGTTCCTCGATCAAAGTTTAGTGATGGCCTATTGGACCAGCGCGGGTGGTAAGCGTAGCTATCATCACACTGCGCCCGTTAATGCGCTTTATGCACTGCATGAATCCCTGCGGATGTTGGCGGCCGAAGGTTTAGAGAATGCGTGGCAACGCCATCATGACATGCACTTAGTGCTGCGTGCGGGGTTGGAAAAGTTAGGGCTTAATTTTGTGGTTGCCGAAGATTATCGCCTGCCGCAGCTGAATACGGTTTATATCCCCGCAGGTGTGGATGATGGGGCTGTGCGCACTCGTTTGCTGAAAGACTACAACCTCGAAATCGGCGCAGGCCTTGGCGCCCTTGCGGGCAAAGCATGGCGCATTGGCCTGATGGGTTTTGGTGCCCGCCGCGAGAATGTCGCGTTATGCCTCAAGGCTTTAGAAGAGGTCTTGAGCTAAGCGACTGCACCGCCATCCTTATGGATTTAAGCCGAGGAGGGATGTGATGTTCAGATCTCTTGGCTGCATCTATTCATGATGATTTTATTCCTCATCGCAATGTTAAATTGGCTGATTTGTCATTGGACGGAATAGGATAAGTAGAGGATGCTGACAGCCCTTTAGTTTTAGCGCCCTAAAGGGGGCGCTGATTTATCCGCAACAGCAGCGACTTTAGCCTCACAGGAGCACTAGTAGATGTATCACCATACACTCAATAATTTTCCGGAAAATTTTTTATGGGGCGCAGCCTCTGCCGCCTATCAGGTCGAGGGTGGCTGGAACGCTGATGGCAAGGGAGCTTCAGTGTGGGATCTCTTCACGAAATTGCCAGACAAGACGTTTCAAGGCAGCAGCGGTGATGTCGCCGTTGATCACTACCACCGTATGGAAGAGGACGTGGCGCTGATGGCCGAAATGGGGCTCAAAGCTTACCGCTTTTCGGTGAGCTGGCCACGGATTTATCCTACTGGCCGCGGTGAAGTGAACGAGGCTGGACTGGCCTTTTATGAGAAGTTGATCGATACCCTGTTGGCTCACCAGATCGAGCCGGTGCTGACGCTTTACCATTGGGATTTACCCCAGGCATTGCAAGATGAGTACGGTGGTTGGGAAGATCGACGGATAATTGATGACTTTGAACGATACTGCGTGACGCTGTACCAGCGATTTGCCGGTAAGGTGAAATACTGGGTATCGCTTAACGAGCAAAATTACAACTTAACCAATGCTTATCAGTTAGGCACTCATCCGCCAGCAGTCCAAGACCGCAAGCGCTTCTTTGCGGCTAACCACATCGCTTTTCTAGCCAATGCTCAGGTCATTAAGGCGTTTCGAGTGTATGTACCAAACGGCTTGATTGGTCCAAGCTTTGCCTATTCGCCGGCTTATCCGGCCTCGTGCGATCCAAAAGATATGCTCGCATTTGAAAATGCAGAAGAGTTTACCAATCTCTGGTGGTTGGATGCTTACTGTTTTGGCCGTTATCCACAGGCGGCGTTGGCTTACCTTAAAGCAAATGGTACCGCGCCGGAGATCTTACCTGGGGATCTTGAATTGCTACGGGAAGGGGCGCCTGATTACATTGGGGTGAATTACTACTACACACTCACTTACACTGATAATCCCCTCGACGGACAGACTTTGCAGCGTATCAATACCACGGGACAGAAAGGCACGACCCCCTCTAGTGGTATTCCTGGACTCTATAAAACAGTAGCCAACCCACATCTTCAAACCAGCAACTGGGATTGGGCCATCGACCCGACCGGAATGCGTATCGCCCTGCGTCGCTTATCTTGCCGTTATGGTTTGCCATTGATGATCACCGAAAATGGATTGGGTGAATTTGACAAATTAACGGCGGGTGAAAAAGTGCACGATGACTATCGTATTGCCTATCTTAAGAGTCATATTCAGGCCTGCCAAGAAGCATTGCAAGATGGTGTTGAACTATTAGGTTATTGTGCTTGGGCATTTACCGATATTTTGAGCTGGCTCAACGGTTACCAAAAGCGTTATGGGTTTGTCTATGTCGATCGAGATGAGCAGAATGTGCGCTCTTTGCGTCGCATCAAAAAAGATAGTTTTTATTGGTATAGCCAAGTCATTGCAAGCAAAGGTCAGCAACTTTGATCGCTTAATTCAGTAAAAATAATAACGCTTAACTGAAGTTGGGGAACAATGAAGAAGATAAGCACACTCGCACTGGGTATCGCCTTGAGTTTAGGTCTAGCGGCTTGTAGTGCTTATCCTGCACGGTCGTTAAAGTATCGCCCGTATTGATCACTTGTTTGTTTACACACAGGGAGTGCATGCTCTCACCCGCATTTGCGGCTAAACTGCTGGTGATGAGCATTAAACCTATGAATATTAAACCTATGAACATTAAACCTATGGGTATTAAGGATAGAGACTTCACATTAAATCCCCTCTGTTGCATACATCATTCTGTTATTTATACACAAGCTAAAGACTAAGCTTATTTACCCTGTAGAAACTCGGTGTTGTAAGGTTATTGGGCCAATAGGGTCGTTAATGCTAATAAACTCTCGACCTGATGGTGGGCGATAATCCACTTAGCGTCGCCTCTGTGTTCTGGCGCAGGGATCGCGACCGTTTGCATGTTAGCTGCTCTGGCGGCAATTAAGCCGTTAAAGGAGTCTTCGATGGCAAGACAATAGCGGGGATCAACATCTAACGCCTTTGCGCAATTCAAATACACTTCTGGGTGGGGTTTGCCGTAGTTAAGCTGTTCAGCCGATGCTATCGCCATAAACTTTTCACTGAGATTTAATTTAGTTAATACGGCGTTGATAAGAGTATTGGGGGATGACGTCGCTAAGCCGATTTTAAGGCCAAGTGCATGGCAGTGCTCAATCGCTTCGTGAACGCCCAGCATAGCTTCGCCGCTAAGCAGAATTTCATTAGCAACCTTATCAACAATCGTTTGACTGACCGTAGCATTGTCGTAGTAAGGCCAAGGGGCTTTGTGATACCAATAATCGACGCATTGATCGATGCGTAAGCCGGTGTTTTGTTGAATCGTCTCTATTGTCACTGGCACGCCAAGTGCGGATAACATGTCATACTCGACTCGCTGCCATAGGGATTCTGAATCGATTAAAATGCCATCCATATCAAAAATAACGGCTTGAATATTAAGGGATGTCATGGCTGCTCCGATGGACGAATGAAATAACTGAGATATGCAGTAAATGAAGCCTGAGTGTAAGTTCTTGCACTGCATCTTAAAAGCCAAAATGCCGCAAGATGAGAAAAAATTATCCCTATTTGCGCTTAGGCGCGGAAAATTGCTTGTTCGATTTAAAATCAATGCGATATATTTAACCATTTGGATTGTATGGTTTTTTATCTGCTTTGAAACGATTGTCTCATTTCACTTGTTTTAATCTTGCCGTACCTTGGTATTCGCTGCAGGATTTAGGTCTTATTTTGCCTTTTGCTGAGTGTGACCTGATTCATACTTTTGCAAAGCTGTAGTATACTGCTGGCCGGAAATACGGGTCGATCAAGTCGGACTGTCAGCTTCAATTAAGAAGACCTGCAGTTTAGTTGTTAGAGCGCCAAACAAAGAGGAAGGTTGCCGTGCTAGAAGCATATCGTAAACACGTCGAAGAACGTGCTGCAGAGGGCGTAGTCCCTAAGCCATTAGATGCACATCAAGTGGCTGAACTGGTTAAGTTAGTTCAAAATCCACCCGCAGGTGAAGAGGCTTTTGTTCTCGACCTGCTTGAAAATCGAATTCCCCCCGGTGTTGATGAAGCCGCTTATGTTAAGGCTGCGTTTTTAGATGCAGTTGCCAAAGGTGCTGAAAAATCACCGATTCTGTCTGCTGAGCGTGCTACTGAGTTATTAGGCACTATGCAAGGCGGCTACAACATTGAACCTCTGATCGCGCAACTGGATAATCCAGCGTTAGCACCTTTAGCCGTTAAAGCGCTATCTCACACGCTGCTGGTGTTTGATTCTTTCCACGATGTGGTTGATAAGATGGCAGCGGGCAATGCGTTTGCTAAGCAAGTGGTTGAAGCGTGGGCGAATGCAAATTGGTATTTAAGCCGTCCAAAACTGGCCGAAAAAGTCACGCTGACCGTATTTAAAGTTTCTGGTGAAACCAACACCGATGACTTGTCACCAGCACCCGATGCATGGTCACGTCCTGATATTCCATTGCACGCGTTAGCGATGCTGAAAAACGCCCGTGATGGTATCGAGCCTGATGTTGCTGGCGCCGTTGGCCCAGTGAAAAAAATCGACGCATTAAAAGCACAAGGTTTCCCATTAGTGTATGTGGGTGACGTTGTGGGTACGGGTTCATCACGTAAATCAGCGACTAACTCAGTACTGTGGTTTATGGGCGATGATATTCCATTCGTACCCAACAAGCGTGCAGGCGGTTTCTGCCTTGGCGGTAAAATTGCACCGATTTTCTTCAACACTATGGAAGATGCGGGCGCACTGCCAATCGAGCTTGACGTGGATAAGATGGAAATGGGCGATGTGATTGACATCTACCCCTACGCCGGCGTGGTTAAGCGTCACGACAGCGACGAAGTGATTTCAGTATTCAGCTTAAAAACGGAAGTCTTGTTAGACGAAGTTCGTGCGGGTGGTCGTATTCCATTGATCATCGGTCGTGGTTTAACGGATAAAGCCCGTGACGTATTAGGCTTAGGGTTATCTGACGTCTTTGTACGTTCTCAAGATGTCGCTGATACTGGTAAAGGTTATACGCTGGCACAGAAGATGGTCGGTAAAGCATGTGGCGTAGCGGGCGTGCGTCCTGGCCAATACTGCGAACCTAAGATGACCTCTGTCGGTTCACAAGACACGACAGGTCCTATGACCCGTGACGAGCTTAAAGACTTAGCGTGTTTAGGTTTCAGTGCTGATTTGACTATGCAGTCATTCTGCCACACCGCGGCTTATCCGAAGCCCGTTGATGTGAACACACATCATACTTTGCCAGATTTCATCATGAACCGCGGCGGTGTATCACTGCGTCCAGGCGATGGTGTTATCCACTCGTGGTTAAACCGTATGCTGCTACCCGATACCGTCGGTACTGGCGGTGACTCACATACGCGTTTCCCCATTGGTATTTCATTCCCAGCAGGCTCTGGCTTAGTCGCGTTTGCTGCGGCGACGGGTGTTATGCCGCTCGACATGCCTGAATCAGTACTAGTGCGCTTCAAGGGCAAAATGCAACCGGGTATCACACTGCGTGATCTGGTGCATGCTATCCCATTAAAAGCCATTGAACTGGGCATGCTGACCGTTGAGAAGAAAGGTAAAGTCAACATCTTCTCTGGTCGGGTACTGGAAATCGAAGGTCTTGAAAGTTTGAAAGTTGAACAAGCTTTCGAACTGTCTGATGCTTCTGCTGAGCGTTCTGCAGCCGGTTGTACCATCAAGTTAGATAAAGAACCGATTATCGAATACCTGAACTCCAACATCATCATGCTGAAATGGATGATCGCTGAAGGTTACGGCGATCGTCGCACCATTGAGCGCCGTATTAAAGGCATGCAAGAGTGGTTGGCGAATCCAGAACTGATGAGCGCTGATAAAGATGCTGAGTACGCTGCAGTAATCGAAATCGACTTAAATGACATCAAAGAGCCCATCCTGTGCGCGCCAAACGATCCTGATGATGCCGTTTTACTGTCATCTGTTGCGCAAACTAAGATTGACGAAGTGTTCGTGGGTTCTTGCATGACCAACATCGGTCACTTCCGCGCAACCGGTAAGATGTTAGATAAGTTTGCTAAAACCCTGCCAACCCGTCTGTGGATTGCACCACCAACTAAGATGGACAGAGATCAGCTGACTGAAGAAGGCTACTACGCGATTTTCGGTCGTGTCGGTGCGCGCATCGAGATCCCAGGTTGTTCACTGTGTATGGGTAACCAAGC
>JBOFUF010000381.1:0-4036 GCA_051652445.1 Shewanella sp. | reverse complement strand
ATAACTTGGCTGAGATATTGGCTCCCCATGGGGCTATGTCAATCATGCTCTATGGTACCTATGGCAGACAGGCTCTCTATCGATTGATTGATTGCATCGATATTTTAAGTCCCAGACAGGCACAGATTTCTGAGCGAATAGCGCCGGGGCGGTTACTGGCCGAGGCCGCAGAAGACAGCCTCTTTAAAAATAATTACTGGTCATCTACTCACTTAAACCGAGACGTCGAGTTTGTCGATACTTGCTTAAACGTCAAAGAGACCAGTTTCGATGTGGCTGGTTTATGGCAGTTTATTGAAAACGCTGGCATGAAGTTTGTCCGCTGGGTAGAGCCCGATGTCTGGTCAGTAGACAAGCGCATTAAAAATCCTGAATTAAGAGTTAGGCTCAAAACATTAAGTGAGTTTGAGCAATATCAAGTCATGGAACGTTTATTTGAAATCCCAAAACTCGAATTTATTATCTGTAAAAATACCAATCAGCCGCGCGACCCCATAGCAGCAGCCGCAATTGAGTCGAGTGAATTTGCCGTTAATCCCGAGGTTTCATTTCAGGTCACCAAACGGAATTTAAATAATGCTCAACGTATCGAGTCTGTGGCTTACAAGGTGAGGGGGCGTGAAGCCGTGATTGAAGAGGACCCTATCTTGGGCCCTGTGCTTTTGCTACTTAGCGAGCAAAGTGGCCATTTTAGTGGTGCAGATATGCTCAATGTACTTATACAGCATGGGGCCAGTAGAGATTACGCCTATGAGTTAATCGACAGCTTGTTACAAAAAGAAGCGATTTTTATTCCCCATCGCAGGTAACTGTCATTATTTAGACGATATTTAGAAGACATCACTTTCGTTATTTAAGAGGTTTTTGATGCCCAAGTTGTTATCCAATTCGAGTTTTGTGGGAGAACAAATTTGCCCTCTGTGCCATGGCGCGAATCAATGTGCGGTGATGTTAGGTCAGGGCATTGAGGACTGTTGGTGCACGCAGCAGGTGTTTCCATCTTTGGCCGCCTTGCAAGCGCAAGCATCAGAAGTACAGCAACAGGCAATCAGTGCCATTTTACCCTCTGCCGATGGGTGTATTTGCCAAACCTGCTTAAGCCAACTTAAGCTGGATTTAAGTCTGGGGCAAATTGCAACGCAGGATGAAAAAAGCCCATCGAGTGTGAGCGACGGGCTAGGGCATGTACGCTAATAGAAGTGCCTAAAGTGTGGGGAAGCAGACAGGAAATTGGCCGCGTTTTTCCGTGCTATATTCTATATATCCATATTATTGAATAAGTTAGGTGGTAAGTGGGTGAGTATTTTGAGGTGGGTCGGTTTGGCTTTTGTTAGCTATTCCAAAGGCGAGAAAGGCGAGTGCTAATCACTGAGTAATGAGTAATGAGTAATGAGTAATGAGTGCTGAGTTCTGAGTACTGACACGGATAAATAAGCGATCCCAGCTGACACTGAGTTCGCTTATTTATCCGTGTCTTATCGCTTTATTAGCCACAATGACTTCTATTAGCCACAATCACTTCGCAGTGAAAGTCACGGCGAACTGCCCAAGCGCGCCGTATTCAAAATGGCAGACCTGCGTCAGTGGCAGATCGAGGACGCCAGCATAAGAGCCCGTGATCACATATTGCCCTTGAGTTAAGCCAATGCCTTGGGCGGATAAAAAGTTAACTAACCAGTAGAGTCCCGCCTTAGGAAAACCATTGGGATGAATGGCGGATTTTTGCAGAGTGTCGCTTTGCTGGTGCTCGCCATTGGCAATATCAACGCTGAGTTCAAAACGGTTCATTTCTAAACCTGCTTGCGGATCCAGCACTGGCCCTAACCACAGTCCTTGATTAACTAAGCCATCGGCGAGGGCATCCAAATGCGTCGCTTCACTGGGCGTGTGGTAGCGGCTTTTGATCAATTCTAGCGCTAAACGAATGTCACCTAAGGCCGCATCGATTTCAGCCTCTGTGTAAGGCGTGGTTCTTGGCGGTAAATCGCTGGCAATCTCGAAGGCGAGTTCGGGTTCGACTCGGGCCAGGCCTTTAGTCGATGGATAGAGTGGGCAAGTGGTCGAGTGTTGATACACATCAGCTTGATAAATAGGCGCTACGACGTTTTTTTCCGCCGTGGGTAATAGGCATTTCCACGCCGCGATAGGATTATTCTTAGCCTTAAATATTTCTGCCACGGTTTGCTGAATGGCAAAGGCCTGTTCGAAGCTGGTTGGCCTCAGTTCTGGGATCAGTAAATCGCCGCTCGTTCCTGCTGCGCGGCGCGCGGCTAATTCGTTGGCTGCGGTATTAATATGGGTTTTAACGTGTTCGAGTGTGGCGGTAGATAACATTAACTTTCCTATTTAAAGCATGAGCTTAAAAATAACTGGCCTAGAGGGTGTATGGCATAAGCCATTTTTATGGGCCAAATATACTCGGTTATTGGCAACGCGGGAAATGCCAATGTTGGCTTTTGGGGTAAATCTGCTGCCGTTGATTCAAACCTAGGGCCAATATTTCAGTTATCGTAAGATTGGATACTTGCATCACATCGGTGTCAGCTAAAGTATCCAATCTAACGCGAATGTTTCCATGACTCGCCGCTAGATATTGTGCCGGCACAGTGCCAGAATGACGCTCCATTTTGCGGTTTCTACTGGACTCCTTTGTGAACCTTAGTCATAACGCCCCTCAGGCAAATAATCATGCTCAGCTCGGGCTGCTATTCATCTGCGTTGCGATTGTATTTTGGGGCATGTTACCGATAGCGTTAAAGCTCTCGGCGGCCTTTATCGATCCCGTCACTCTGACTTGGTTTCGTTTTCTGGTCGCTCTTTTAGTCAGCATAGTGATCCAATGGAGCGCAGGTAGACTAAAGCAATTTACCGCGCTCGATGCCACAGTTTGGTTAAGGTTAGTGCTTGCTGGCATTTTCTTGATGCTCAATTATGTGTCTTTTGTTTATTCACTCGATTACCTCGCGCCGGGCGCTGCCCAACTGAATTTCCAGACTTCGCCCTTTTTCCTCGCGTTTGGTGGCGTGTTGTTTTTTAAGGAACGGCTTAATGCGGTGCAACTCAGTTGTTTTGCGACTTTAGCTTTAGGTATGTTGATGTTTTTCCATCCTAATTTAAATTTTTCTGGGGCCAATAATCATCAGGTTTGGGTTGGTGTGATGATTATCCAGTTCTCGGCGCTGTCGTGGACTAGCTATGCCTTGTTGCAAAAATCCTTACTGAATCGTTTGTCGCCCGCGAACGTGCTTTTAGTGATCTATGGCTTAGGTATTTTCGTCATGGCTCCCTTTAGCGACTTTAGTCAGTTTGCCCGTATGGGCAACTTCGAATGGCAGGTCGCACTGTTTTGCGCCGCCAACACCTTGGTAGCCTATGGCTGTTTTGGTCAGTCGATGAAGTACTGGCCAACGGCGCAGGTGAGTGCCATGCTGGCCCTAACGCCAGTCTTTAGCTTTAGTGCCACTGCATTGGTGGTGAGCTTTGGCTGGTGGCCAGAAGTCTTCCATGCCGATGAATTAGATGGATTATCTCTGCTGGGGATCGGCGTGATTATTGTGTCTGTGATGGTGGTGCAATTGCTGCCACTGTACCGTAATCATCAGGCGAAGCGTTTGCAGGCTGTCTAACGCATACATTTTATCAATGGGAAAGAGCAGTGATCACGAGACTCAGCGAGTTAAAACTTCAGGATATCCGTGGGGTCATCTTCGATCTCGACGGCACCTTAGCGCATTCTAATCCCGATTTTGCAGGGCTGCGGCGGGAGTTGGGGATTCATTCTGGTACGGATATCTTGGCCCATGTCGATAGCCTCAGTACGGATGAAGCACGGACTCAGGCGCTGGAAATCGTCCATGAGTACGAAAGACAAAGTTCACTCAAGGCCAGTTGGATTGATGGCGCGAGGGAGCTTATCGAATGCCTACGGGCCAAGTCACTTCCCTTGGCTATTTTGACTCGCAATATGCCAGAAGCGGCGCAAATCACTATCGATAAACTCGGCATAGATATCGCACTGGTATTAACACGCTATGAT
>JBOFUF010000380.1:0-2683 GCA_051652445.1 Shewanella sp. | reverse complement strand
CATTGGCTTTAATGCCTCCAGCAAGCATTTTGTCATCGAGCTCGACACATGGTGCACCCACAGTAACACCTGCCGCACCGCAAACATTCAGCATAATGTTCCCTGGTTGCGGTGCCATTTGCTGGTTAGAGCGTCGATTGGTATAAATTGCATCAGCAGTTAATACCACATCATTACCCAATTCTTGCGTCATATTGGCAAATAAACTACGGCGCTCACTCGGCGTTTGATAGAAACTATCCTGAGTGTAGTCATAGCCGTATGAACGCGGCACCCAGTTACCATCTGCATCTTGGACTTTTCCACCTAAAGTGCCTTCAGGAATAAATGAACTTGCACCCGGTTCTGTCCAATCACGATCGCCTTGAATTACACCTCGACGGTCAGAAAAAGCGGCTCCAAAGGTGTAATTACCACCATCGGTATTAAAACCATATAGTCCACTGACATCGCCATTGCGACCATCACCTTTATCGGTGCCACTGCCGTTCATGTCGAACTGGAAACCTTCAAAGTCTTTCTTGGTGATGATGTTCACTACACCCGCAATCGCATCAGAACCATAAACCGCTGAAGCGCCGTCTTTTAGGATCTCGACGCGAGCGATCATCGCCACAGGAATAGAGTTCAAATCCACAGAACTATCAGCGCCAGAACCTGAGTTCACCATACGGCGACCATTTAACAGTACTAAGGTTCGTTGTGAACCCATACCCCGTAAGTCAACTTGGGCAACACCATCTGCACCGTTATTGGTGCTTGAACCGACCGCCGCACCGGCCATAGATGTTTGCACTTGCAGCATTTGATCAACAGAAGTAAAACCTTCAGCTTTAATCGTTGCCGCATCAATAACAGTCACAGGCGAAGCCGTTTCCATATCTTGACGTTGAATACGCGAACCCGTGACTTCAATTCGTTCGACTTTCGCGGTATCTTCCGCGGCAAACACACTGGTGGCAATCATTCCACTGGCAGTAATTGAAGTGACAATCGCTAAATTAATCGCTGACGCCACTTTGGTTATTTTGATCATATATGGATGCTCCCTAGATCTTACTATTATAGTTATGCTTACAGCTTGTACCGCAATTGTGCACCACTGTTGCAGTTGATACTGAAGATTAACTTTAATTCCGTCAATGCCCAAAAATATCAACCATTGGAGCTAAGGTGTTAATGACACGTACTGCCGGCGTTAATATATTGTGACTTTGTTTTTATAAGTCTACGGTTAAATAAAACCTCAGTCGATTAACCTAAGCATTGTCTAAAAAAAGATATTTCCACTGTTATGATTAAAACAATTCCGCAACATGAAACGCATCAGTAAATGTGACCTTGATCACGCTTACTGTCGAGATATTGACAACAATACAAGAATGCTATGCTGATTAAATATCCATATCTCTGCATAAAAACACCATAAGACCAGCATGCAATGCGTTTAAATCCACAAGGATCCACGCGCAAACCGATACAAGCTGAATCATTTGTGACTATTTATGCAAAGATAAATGGTTAGAGTTATTCCGTAACAGCTTGCAAGCACATTATTCAGTATGGCGAACATGTGATGCGGTATGGATTTACACTTCGAACTTGAATTCGCCAACCAAGAAATAAACACCATTTTATTTTTATAAAAAATGGCTTCTTGAACGTTACAAAAAACCAATAAAACAAGCTCTACTTTGAGCATTGAATAGAGCAATTAATACCACTTCGCCATGATAGAAATAAGTGGCTTACACGGGTTAAATATCGCTACCACACCATGCAAATATAAATTTAACGCATAAAAAAGGCGACCACTGTGATCGCCTCTTAATATGTCATCAAGCAGATGTTTAAGCGGGTTTGATCAACTCAAAATGTTGATATGCCCGTGCAGTTGCAATTCGACCACGGGGTGTGCGTTGAATAAACCCTTGCTGGATCAAAAAAGGTTCTAACACATCTTCAATGGTTTCACGCTCTTCGCCAATAGCAGCGGCTAAGTTATCGAGCCCTACTGGGCCGCCCATAAACTTATCAATAATGGCCAGTAACAGCTTGCGATCCATGTAATCGAAACCTTCATTATCGACATCCAACAAGTCTAGTGCATGGTCGGCAACAAACTTAGTGACAGCGCCATCATGCTGCACCTGCGCGTAATCCCGCACGCGGCGCAGTAATCGGTTGGCTATTCGCGGTGTACCACGTGAACGGCGGGCAATTTCAAATGCACCTTCGGCATCAATATCCAGCTCCATCACCTTTGCTGAACGCGTAACAATCGTGCTTAAATCTTTGATATTGTAAAACTCTAACCTCAGTGGGATCCCAAAACGTGCCCGAAGGGGTGAAGTCAATGCCCCTGCCCGTGTTGTCGCGCCGACTAAAGTGAATGGCGGTAAATCGAGTTTAATGGAACGCGCTGCGGGTCCTTCACCTATCATGATATCCAGCTGATAATCTTCCATCGCCGGATATAAGATCTCTTCTACCACAGGGCTTAATCGATGGATTTCATCGATGAACAGTACATCACCGGATTCAAGATTGGTCAAAAGCGCAGCGAGATCACCCGCTTTTTCCAGCACGGGACCCGAGGTGGATTTAATGTTCACCCCCATTTCATTGGCAACAATCATGGCCAAGGTGGTTTTACCCAGTCCTGGCGGACCGTAAATCAACA
>JBOFUF010000379.1:0-3855 GCA_051652445.1 Shewanella sp. | reverse complement strand
GTGACCTTGATTATCAACAATGTGCAAGTGAAGTTAGATTTTTGGCAATCGCTGCTCACGCTGACCCCACGTATTGAAGATGTCAATTTTGAGGGGGTCCATGTTGCTTTGGATATGGATAAGTTAACTGAAACCCATCCTGCAGCCCCCTCCACCGAGCCGCAAGTCGATTGGCTTTACGCCCTATTGCTTAAGCAGCTTGATAGGTTTTCGTTGACCCATGCCACAGTACATTTGCTGAGTGTGCGGCACGAGTTTCACCCCATTCATATCCGCCATTTAAACTGGCGTAATCAGGGTGATCGTCATCGCGGTGTGGGTGAGTTGTATCTCGATAATAATGCCTCTGAGCATGAATCGCTCGGATTACAGTTAGATCTCAAGGGTGATGGTGCAAATCCCGATAGTTTGACAGGGCAGATTTATCTGGCCGCTAATTCTTTAGATTTAGGTGAGTGGGCCTCACGTCAACCTAATCCCTATGATTGGAGCCAAAAACTGCCGCTTGAAGGGGTTGTCAATCTCAAGGCTTGGCTTACGTTTGCTGATCGCAGTATTCGCGCCGCCATGGTCAATTTTGAGCCCAGTTGGCTGCAATGGACATTAAAGCAAGAGTCGCAACGGTTTGAAATAAAAGCGGGCACTATTGCTTGGCAGCCAAAGGCAACGGGTTGGGAAGTGCAAAGTTCAGGGCTCGACTTTGTCACCAATGGAGTACATTGGCCGGCGTTAACCTTGGCCGCGAAGCGTCAAAACGATGAATTATTTGGCTATGTGAATCAAGTTAATATTCAGAGCCTATTGCCGCTGCTGCCACTATTTCCCGGTGTCGATAAAGACGTATTACGCCAATGGCACGCGTTAGCTCCTGAGGCTAACCTTGGACCCCTTCGCCTGTATCAAAAAGCCGACCAGCCGCTGCTCGCCAGCACCGAGGTCAAGCAGTTACATTGGCAGAAGGTCGACGGTATTCCCAATACTCACCCTTTAGATGTGAGCCTACATTGGCAAGATAAGACGCTGTATTTCTCCCTACCTGAACAAGTGTATACCCTCGATTTTGGTGATAAATTTTCGGCGCCATTAGTGTTCAATGGTGCGCCAATTGAGGGGCAATTCGATACTGAACAGCTGAGTGTTAACGTGCCTCGGTTGCAGCTTGAAAACGAAGATATCGGCGTAGATGCGGCATTAAAGTTGGACTTTAGCGGTGCTGCACACCTGGCGCTGGCGGCCAATGTTCATGTTAATAATGTCGCCAATGCCGATAAGTATTTCCCCAATAAGGCGATGGGCAAATCACTGGCGGAGTATTTGGATACTGGGCTTAAAGCCGGCCAGACCCAAGATGCGCAAGTTGTTTGGCGGGGTCCGTTAAGTGGTTTTCCCTTTGACGATAATAGCGGTATGTTTCAGGCGGCATTTACCTTAACAGATGCTCAATTTCAGTTTCAGCCTGACTGGCCTGCCGTTACCGACCTATCCCTTAACGCTTTGTTTGAAAATGCTCGCATGGATCTTTGGCTCAACCAAGGTAAGTTGATGGATGTGGATGCCACAGGGGCTCATGTGTATATTCCTGCTATGGGTAAACAGACATTGCTGAGAATTGAAGCTGAACTTGCCACTCAAGGCCGTGCGGTGACGAAGGTGTTGCAAGCTTCGCCTTTGGCAAGCTCAGTAGGCAAAACCTTAGCGGTCGTGCAAGTGCAAGGTGCTGTCACTGGCACTTTAGACATCAGCATTCCACTGTATGTTGGTGGAGCTCAAGATATTCGTGGTCAAATCCGTTTTGATAACACGCCGGTATATATTGCTCAGCCAGGACTTCAACTTAATGGCGTGACGGGTGCAGTCGACTTTGCGAATAAGGTTGTGACAGGAAAAGACATCAACGCGCGTCTGTTTGATCAACCGCTCAGCTTAACCTTCGACACTCAGCCTAAAGGCAAAGATGTTGGCTTGAATCTTTTACTTCGTAGTCGCTGGGATCTCAGTCGTCTCCCCAATGAATTACACAATCCTTTGAGTGATTTCTATCAGGGTAAAATAAGTTGGGACGGCGTGATGAGCCTGTTGTTTACTGAACAAGGTTATCAAATCCACGCGAAAGTAACGTCAGATATGCTGGGGACGCAACTGTCACTGCCGGGATACTTTGCTAAACCTAAAGGTGAACAACGCCCTTTAGTGGCTGAGTTTGTTGGCGATCAACATGATGCGACACTGGGGATTAAAATTGCCAGTCATGCTGAGTTTGTTGGTGGGTTTCAAGCGGATAAAGGCGCTCGCTTTAGTTATTTTACTCTTTTACTCGGGCGGTTATTTAACGAGGGTGAAGCCAAAAATACCCAACAAGGTCATATTCGACTCGATCTTGGTCAGGCCAAATTAGCCGAATGGTTACCTGTGGTTAATGCGTTTGTTGGCCAAGAGCAAATGCCTAAATCAGGCATTTTAGTCGATAATATCCCCGATAAAAGCGTCTTGCCTGCACTGGTGAGTATCGATTCTCATATCGGTCGACTCGATATTTTTGGGCAGCAACTCACTGAGCTTAGGCTTAAGGCTAGGCCTAATGAGGTGGGATGGCGCTTTAATACCGTTGCCAAAGAATTTGACGGTTGGGTTGATTTCTATCCCAATTGGAAAACTCAAGGTTTAAAAGTGGTGGCGAAAAAATTCTATTTTGCACCACAGGTCAAGTCAAATCCAGATGCAGACTTTGGTCGTGATCAAGTGATCACTCACTTGCCCCCCGTGGCGGTGAACGTGGAAGATTTTCGTTTTTTTGATAAATCATTTGGACAGCTCGTCTTACAGGCGAGCCCACAAGCGGCAGGATATAAAATTCAAACGTTGTCCCTGACGACGCCCCATGTCAATTTGCAGGGCAGTGGTATTTGGCAGCAACAGGTTGGGCAGAATAAAACGGACCTCAGAGTCGAATTAAATGCCACTCAGTTTAATTATTTATCTGCTCAATTGGGCATAGAACCCGGTGTTAATGAAGCGCCTTTGAAGCTTACTGCGGACTTATCTTGGCAAGGTGCGCCTTATGCCTTTTCTCTTGAGAGCTTAAATGGCAAGGTGAAATTCGACTTAGGCAAAGGTCACTTATCTCAGGTCAGTGACAAAGGCGCGCGGATTTTCTCCCTGTTTAGCTTAGATTCTCTGGTGCGTAAACTATCGTTAGACTTTACCGATGTCTTCGGCCAAGGCATGTATTTCAACGCTTTTAATGGCAATTTGCAGATCGATCATGGGGTGATGAAAACCACAGACGCTGAAATGGATGCGATTGCAGGCAATATGAAGGTGCGAGGATACACGGATCTCACCACTGAAAGTTTGAATTATGATATCCGTTTTGTGCCGCAATTGGCCTCGAGTGTGCCCACTGTGGTGTTACTCAGCACTAGCGCTTGGACGCTGGGTCTGGGCGCTTTTGCCCTAACCAAAGTGCTTGAACCTGTCATTGAGGTGATTTCAGAAATTCGTTTTCGAGTGACAGGGACGATGGCTGAACCTGTGATCGAAGAGTTAGAGCGTAAGAGTAAAGAAATTGAAATTCCAGAGGCTATCTTACCTGCCGTTGGTGTTGAGACGCCGATTCAAACACCACAGTCTCAAGGGCTTTTGCCGCAAGGGGTCAAGCCTGAGGGCGTTGAAGAATTCAAGCCAACCACGGATCAAATTAACATCACCGATTTAACGCTAGTTGAACCTCAAGAAGCGCGCGCGTTTAAGGTGAGGTATGGCGCAGCAGAGGATGGACAAAGAGTGGAGTCGATCAAGTACTTTAAGGGAGAAAAGTATGCATATCAGCTTGTTGCAATGCCAGAGCAGTCGCGA
>JBOFUF010000378.1:0-11316 GCA_051652445.1 Shewanella sp. | reverse complement strand
TGTTGGCTTGCTTATAAATCAGCTCCTTACTCAATTTAATCAAAGAGTATCGAAATACACAACGACGTGAGTCGAAAGGGCATTAATATGAATAAACTGACCGATTTTGAACGCTATGTGATCGAAGACAAGGGCACTGAACGCCCTTTTAGTGGTGAGTATTATAAGCATGATGCTAAGGGGTTGTATTTATGCAAAAAATGTCACGCTCCCTTGTATCGCTCTGAGCATAAATTTAATGCCCATTGTGGCTGGCCAGCCTTTGATGATGAAATTGCCGGCGCTGTAACCCGTCACATAGACGCCGACGGCCGCAGAACCGAGATTGTCTGTAGCCAGTGCGGCGGTCACTTGGGGCATGTCTTTGACGGTGAAATGTTAACATCTAACAATATTCGTCACTGTGTTAACTCAGTTTCTCTGGTTTTCAAAGGGATGGATGATGCTGTTGAACAAGCATCGAATCACTTTGCGACTTTGGGTGCGGGGTGTTTTTGGTGCGTCGAAGCGATTTTTAAAAGCCTAAATGGCGTGGTGAAGGCGACTTCAGGTTATGTCGGCGGCGAAGCCCATGATGCCGATTATAAATCTGTTTGCTCGGGCCAAACCGGCCATGCAGAGGTGGTGCATATCGAGTACAACCCAGAGGAAATTGATTTTACGACGCTATTACAGGTCTTTTTTCAGAGCCATGATCCGACCACGCTTAATCGTCAAGGCAATGATAAGGGACCACAATATCGCTCCGTGGTGTTTACCCATAATGCTGAGCAGATAGCGCAAACTACCGCTATGCTGACTCAGTTAGCAGCAGCCAAGGTTTTTGATGCGCCGATAGTGACCCAAGTTTCAGCGTTTGATACTTTTTATCCCGCTGAAAACTATCATAATGATTACTTTGCTTTACATGGCGAGCAGCCTTATTGTCAGATGGTCGTACGCCCTAAAGTCGAAAAAGTGAAAGCCTTGTTTGCCAGATTGCAGAAGGCTTAAGTGAAAATGGAGGCGTGTTTAACATGCAATGTCCTTATCGAAGGCGGGTTAAAGCAATCGTATAATACTAAGGGAATGGCAAGGGATAAATTCGCCGCTTACTTTTCTGCTCTGACAATCAAAGTTGAAAAGTTTCCCCAAGCAAGTTTTATTCATTAATTTGTTTATCTATCATTGGTTTATATGGGGAAGATTCATTCCTTCCAGATTTTCGACTGAATATCATGCGGGTGCTATTTTAGCTGAGTTGCTTGCTTAGCCCTGTGTTTTCGGGCATTTGATGTTATTATTTGCGCCAGTTTTCTCATGGCATATTCGCGCAATACAGATTATGTAAATTTGATGCGAAATCTTGCCCGCTAATCCGGTTTTGAAATGACAATAACACACGAACACTCCGCTTGTATTCTTGCCTTAGACACGTGTACAGAATCCTGCTCAGCTGCGCTGCAATATCAAGGTCAGGTTTATGCTGAACGTGCCGATGCGCCGCGTGAACACAGTCAACGTCTGCTGCCTATGGTTGATTCAGTGCTCAAGCAAGCGGGCATTGGCTTAGATAAAGTGACTGCGATCGCCTATGGTCGAGGTCCTGGCAGTTTTACGGGGATCCGTATCTGCACGAGCATGACCCAAGGTCTGGCACTGGGGTTAGATTTGCCAGTGATTGGTATTTCAACCTTAGCGGCAATGGCACAAATGGCGATTAGCGAGCATCAAGCCGAGCAAGTTTTGTGCACCATTGATGCGCGCATGGGCGAAGTGTATTGGGGTCAGTTTGTGGCCGTTGATGGTATTGCAACGCTCGTCGGTAAAGAAGTGGTCAGTGCGCCGGCAAACGTACAACTTCAGCTCGATACTCAAGCGCCAATTGTGGGCTGCGGCACAGGTTTTGATGCTTATCCCGATTTGCTGGCACTCGGCAAGGGGATTTTAGCTCTCCAGACCGTGAAATATCCCGATGCAAGGGCTATGCTGATATTGGCTGAAGCAGGCATCAAAGCAGGACTGACAACCTCGGTCGATGAGCTTGAACCTGTGTATTTGCGTGATACTGTCACTTGGAAAAAGTTACCCGGTCGTGAATAAGCTGTTCTTTGCCTGAGTCTCTGCGATAGAATCTCAGGCGACTGATACTAAGCGTTTTTAACGGTGAATGGCTTAACGATAGATAGTGCAAACTTAAGGCTTCTTGATGCAAGTTAATGTGAATCAAATGAGTTTGACGAATGCTGTAGCGAGTAATAGACCCGCTATCGTTCAGGGGCTGACTGCACCTGAATCGTCACGCCCAGCGATTGAGCAAGATGCTGTCGAAGCCCTTAGTTTAGATACGCCGCCTAAAAGTAAAAACCTAGCGGGAAATTTACAGTCAAGGCTTGGCGCGCACCTCGAGTATGAGCAAGATACGCGCGGCCATCAGGGCGCGATCGCGCAATATTTACAAACCCTACATGCCGCCAAACGTGATGAAATTCAACAAATGGTGGGTGTGGACTTGTATGCTTGAGCATCAAAAAACGTCTTCCCGTTCAACCTCGCGATTTTCCTCTTCTACATTAACCGGTTTAGCAACCAGCGGTGTGCCAAGTCGAGGCTTGTTTATTATCGAGCTGGTTGTCGCTTTACTCATTACTCGAATTCCTTATTTGAGCGTGCCGTTTAAATGGCTTGAAAGTTATTTTCATGAATTGTCCCATGGCATTGCTACGATGTTAAGCTCGGGCGTGGTCAGCCATATTCAATTGTTTCCGAACGGCGCAGGATTGTGTTTTAGCCAAGGCGGCTCGCCGATGTTTATTGGCTTTGCAGGGTATTTTGGTGCGGCCTGTTGGGGATATTTAATCTATTTATTAGCAACTTGGCCAAAGGGGATCCGCGTGAGCTTTGCCTTGCTGGGCGCCTTAGTGGTGCTTAGCGGCTTACTTTGGGGCAGGGACATGCTCACGTTGGCGATTTTAGCGGTACTGACGATTGTGTTCTTGTTACCGCTTAAACTCAGTCAAAATAAAATGTTGACCCAGTTTTTGCGTATTATTGGCTTGATGATCATGCTTAATGCACTTGCGAGTCCGACGGTGTTGCTCGGGCTTGATGGTCAAGGCGATGCGGTGATGTTGGCCGAGCGTTCATGGATCCCCGCATGGATTTGGGTGGGATTATGGTTATTAACCAGTGCCTGCGCTTTGTATTTTGCGTGGCGCCGGGTAGATAACGTCGCCAGTCGTTAGTCTTGCGGTTGTTTAAACCTCTGTCCTATCGTGTTTCTCCATCGTTTACCCGCTTTGATTTTTGTTGATTTAGGTAAAGGTGATTTTATTCATCACTTTGAGACATAACCACTTATGCTACTTAACGCTTCGTTTTCTGACTTCTATTTCTTGGATCTTTGGCCATTGGCTGCTAGGTTAAGCCTTCGGTATCCATGGAGAATTATAATGAAAAAAGTCACCTTAGTTGCCAGTCTGCTGCTTGCTGGTTTATGTTCGAGTGTTACCTATGCCGATGAAAGCTTAGATAAAGTCTTAAAAAGCGATTTTCGTCAGGCTAAAAATGCCAGTCGCGACGTTTATCGTCATCCCGCTGAAACCTTAACTTTTTTTGGCATTACCCCAAAACAGACTGTGATTGAACTCTGGCCAGGTCATGGCTGGTACAGTGAAATATTGGGGCCTTATCTGGCTAAAGAAGGCCAATATATTGCGGCCAGTTTTGAAACGACTCCTGCGACCGATACGCCTGGAAATCGTTATCGCGCTAATGCGGGGACTAAGTATGCTGCGTGGATGACGGCCAATAAAGACGTCATGGGTAATACTAAGATTGTCACTTTTGATCCCCCAAGCAAGATGGATTTAGGCGCCGATGGCAGTGCCGATCTGGTATTAACCTTCCGTAATCTACATAACTGGGCATCGACAGAACAGTTGGAAAACGTGTTTGCCGCGTCTTATAACGTTTTGAAGGACGGCGGCGCCTTTGGTGTGGTAGAACATAGAGCCAACGAAGGCGTGAACTTCAGCACTGGCTATATGGATCAAGCGGCTGTGGTTGCTTTAGCCAAAAAAGTGGGTTTTACCTTAGTTGAAACTGCAGAAATTAATGCCAATCCAAAAGATACGAAAGATTATGTTAAAGGCGTTTGGACGCTACCGCCCTCTTTTGCTATGGGTGATACCGATAAAGAAAAATACCAAGCGATCGGTGAAAGTGACCGTATGACGCTCAAATTTGTCAAAAAATCATCTTAATCACCTGACAACAGAGGCATTATGTGGCAATCTTTCGCCCCCAAAAATCAAATCGAATTTGTGTTACCTCATATTAGGATTGCAGGACGATTATGGGGGGCAAAAGATAAGCCTTTATTACTTGCCTTACATGGCTGGTTAGATAACGCTAATAGTTTTGAACCCTTAGCAGCATTTTTACTGGATGATTATCAAGTGCTCGCCATTGATTGGCCAGGACACGGATTTTCGGCGCACAGGCTGGGAGACTATCCGCTGCATTGGATTGATTATTTGTATGATTTAGACGCGTTGTTAACGGTATTACCGCAAAAGCCTGTGGCAATGATTGGGCATTCGCTCGGTGGTATTATTGCCTCGGCGTATACGGCGACCTTCCCTGAAAAGGTCAACAAGTTAGTATTGATTGAAGCGTTAAGCCCCTTGTCTGAGTCGGCAACGCAGGCGAAAGCACGATTAAGGAAAAGCTTCTATCAACACGAGAAGTATTTAACCCAGAAGCATGGGCAGGCAAAAATTTACGACAGCATCGATACCGCAGTGCGGGCGAGGGCACATTTAACAGGGCTTGCACAACCTTGGTGTCATTTATTACTCGAGCGCAATATGCAACAAGAAGGTAAGGGCATCGGTTGGCGCAGTGATCCTCGATTGAGATTAGATTCACCCCAACGATTAACCTTCGCTCAGGTGGATGCCTTGATGCAAGATATCACTGTCGAAACCTTATTAGTTTGTGGCAAACAGGGATTTAGCCAATTACAGAGCGCCATACCTAAGGCACGAACGTGGTTCAAACATTTGTCTGAACACATTGTAGAGGGTGATCATCACGTACACATGGACAATGCCCAAGGCGTTGCACGTTTGATCCGTGAATTCGTTAAATAAATGCCTTTATCAGTCTAAAAAATACGCTAGGTTTTTTGTTTTTTTTATGTGATGATGATCAAAATTAAAACGCTCGTATGATTTAACGCGAGTCAATCAAGAACGATAAAATGTAAGCCGGTATGTTAACTCGTATATGTCGAGTCTTGACGGTAATATCGATACCGTTTTCCGCAGTTGTGGGGATTTAGGAGAGAGTAGTGGATCAGCCTTGGATTAAACATTTGCCAGAAGATGTGCCTGCTGAAATTAATGTGGAACAATACTCATCGCTTGTTGATATGTTCGAGACAGCGGTGGCTAAGTATGAAGATCAACCTGCATTTATCAACATGGGCGCCACGATAACCTATCGTAAATTGGAAGAGCGCAGTCGAGCATTTGCAGCGTATTTACAAAATGAATTAAAGCTTGAAAAGGGCGATCGTGTCGCCTTGATGATGCCAAACTTGTTGCAGTACCCCATTGCGCTGTTTGGCGTTTTACGTGCCGGCATGGTGGTGGTTAACGTTAACCCACTTTATACCCCGCGCGAAGTTAAACATCAGTTAATTGACTCTGGCGCCAAAGCCATTGTGGTGGTGTCAAACTTCGCCCGTACTTTGGAAGAAGTGGTCGATCAAACTTCCATTCAAAGTGTGATTATCACCAGTTTAGGTGATCAATTAAGTGCGCCAAAACGTACCTTAGTGAACTTTGTAGTGAAGTACATCAAGAAGTTAGTGCCAAAATATGATTTACCCCATGCTTTATCGATGCGCGACACCTTATCAAGGGGACGGCGCATGCAATACATCAAACCGCTGGTCACTAATGATGATGTTGCATTTTTACAATACACAGGTGGCACCACTGGGGTGTCTAAAGGTGCTATCTTAACCCATGGCAATATAGTGGCAAACGTGTTGCAGGCCAATGGTGCATATTCTCCGGCGTTAAAGGATGGCAGTGAGTTTGTGGTAACGGCCTTGCCTCTTTATCATATTTTCGCTTTGACCGTGAATTGTCTATTGTTTTTACATAAAGGTAGTCAGAATTTACTGATCACTAACCCCCGCGATATCCCAGGGTTCGTGGCCGAGTTGAAGAAGTATCCCTTTACCGCATTGACTGGGGTTAATACGTTATTTAACGCCTTAGTCAACAGTGATGATTTTTCTCAGCTAGATTTCTCGCGCTTAAAACTGTCTATCGGTGGCGGCATGGCGGTACAAAAAGCTGTGGCGGATAAATGGCAAGCTATCACTAAGACCCGTTTACTCGAAGGTTATGGTCTGACGGAAGCCTCGCCCTTATTAACCTGTTGCCCCTATAACTTAGGCGGCTATAACGGTTCAATTGGTTTTCCTGCACCTTCGACACTGATCCAAAT
Source organism: Shewanella sp. (assembly GCA_051652445.1). Classification (GTDB taxonomy): domain Bacteria; phylum Pseudomonadota; class Gammaproteobacteria; order Enterobacterales; family Shewanellaceae; genus Shewanella. The sequence continues at coordinate 4,809 of JBOFUF010000378.1, read as the reverse complement.
CCGTAATGATGACGGCAAGGTATTAGTTCAAGGTGAAACCGGTGAGTTGTTTGGTAAAGGCCCTCAGGTGATGAAAGGTTATTGGCAACGGCCTGAAGAAACTGCCAAAGTGATCGACGCCGATGGCTGGTTAGCCACGGGCGATATTGGTTACATGGATGAGCAAGGTTTCTTCTATATTGTCGATCGTAAGAAAGACATGATTTTAGTTTCAGGCTTTAACGTGTTTCCCAATGAAGTTGAAGAAGTGGTTGCCCTTCATCCTAAAGTGATTGAAGTGGCCGCTGTTGGTGTGCCAAACGACGCCAGTGGTGAGTTGGTAAAGGTATTTGTGGTAGCAAAAGATAAATCTTTAACCGCACAGGACATCATTAAGCACTGCCGGATTCATTTAACGGGATATAAAGTACCGAAGCTGGTAGAATTTAGGGACGAGTTACCTAAAACCAACGTGGGTAAAATCTTGCGACGAGAGCTTAGAGACGAAGTTAAGCGCGCGTAAGATTGAAGCCGGCATTTGCCGGCTTTTGTTTTTATGGACTGTGAGTAACCCACAGGATCTGGAGAAGAATTTGTCAGTGTTTCAATATGTGAGCGATGAAGCTAGCCTTACCGCCCTTGTTGCTCAATATCAACAGAGTAAGATACTCGTGTTAGATACCGAGTTTGTTCGTACTCGCACTTATTATGCCAAGTTAGGTTTGATCCAAGCCTATGATGGTAAAACCTTAGCTTTGATTGATCCGGTAGCGTTACCTGATTTAGCCCAGTTTTGGGCGCTGTTATCGGACCCGAATATCGTTAAGCTAGTGCATTCCTGCAGTGAAGACTTAGAAGTGTTTGCCCATTATGGCAAATGTCAGCCTACACCTTTGTTTGATAGCCAAATTGCCGCCTCTTTGTGTGGTATGGGCCACGGGGTAGGTTATGCCAAGTTAGTTGAAACTTGCCTTGGTGAAGTGATTGATAAAGGCGAGTCGCGTACCGATTGGATCCGCCGCCCTTTAACTGAAGCCCAGTTAAGCTACGCCGCCAATGATGTGCTGTATTTGTATCAGCTCTATCCCCAGCTGGAAGCAAAACTCAGCGCCCAAGGGCGTTTGGCTTGGTTGTATGAGGAAGGCGAGAGGATGACTCAGGGCAGGCTTGCCGATCCTGATCTCGACACCGCCTATTTGAAAGTGAAAAATGCTTTTCAACTCACTGAAATCCAATTGGCTTACCTTAAGGTGCTGGCTAAATGGCGCCTTGAAAAAGCGTTAGTGCGTGATTTAGCCTTAGGTTTTGTGATCAAAGATCATGGTCTTATCGCATTAGCGAAGAAACAACCGAAAACTTCGGCTGACTTGTTCAAACTCAATGACTTGACCGAGCAAGAAAAACGTATCCACGGCAAAGATTTATTACGTGTGCTGCAAACCGCTGATGTGGTTAATTTACCCGAGTTAGTCGATGTGTTGGCGCTAAAATCAGGCTATAAATCGGCCTTTAAAGCGATTAAAAGTTGCTTGGTCGAATTATGCGAACAGCATGATGTACCGCAGGAAATGCTCGGTTCTAAACGTCATATTCATGAGTTTTTACAATGGCGTTGGGATAAGCAACAAGGGGATTTACCGGCAGTGTTATGCGGTTGGCGAGGTGAGTTGGCGGCTGAGGCCTTAACTAAGCTCGAGGTTTAGGGCCATTAATCTCGCGTGTGAAGCATTATGCTTAACATATTGATGGTGATTTATTTTTAGCCTAAAAACACCCAACAAAAAACGTCATCTTCAATCTAAGATGACGTTTTTATATCACCGACTTATCTGTCAGGTAAAGTGACGTTAAGTTCGAGTACCGACAGGTTGGCGTCATTTTGTTCTAACTGCACTGAAACTTGATCATCAGAAATCGCCACATATTTGCGAATAACGTCAATGATTTCTTGTTTCATCCGCGGGAAATAATCCGGGGTATCCCTTTGTCCACGCTGATGAGCCACAATAATCTGTAGGCGTTCTTTTGCCATTATCGCAGTGCTAGGCTTTTTCTTGCTTTTGAAATAGTCGAGTAAAGACATAATTAGCTACCAAATATCCGTTGTAAGAAACCTTTCTTTTCTTCTGTAATAAAGCGTACTGGTACATCTTCACCCAGTAAACGTGCGACTGTGTCACCGTAGGCTAAACCGGCATCACTTTCTTGGTCGATAATCACAGGTACGCCTGAGTTAGAGGCTTTTAATACTGATTGTGATTCCGGGATCACGCCGAGTAACTCAATGGCCAAAATTTCTTGAACATCATCGACACTTAACATTTCACCCGATTTTACACGGCTTGGTGAATAACGAGTCAGTAACAAGTATTCTTTGATAGGCTCAAGATTAAGCTCGGCGCGGCGCGATTTGCTTTGTAGCATCCCTAGAATACGGTCAGAGTCGCGCACCGAACTGACTTCTGGGTTTGTGGTCACAATGGCGATATCAGCAAAATACAGCGCCATCATCGCACCTTGCTCAATACCTGCAGGTGAATCACAGATAATAAATTCAAAGTCTTTGGCCAAGTCTTCCAAAACACGGCCGACACCTTCTTTGGTCAGTGCATCTTTATCGCGAGTCTGTGAAGCGGGTAAGACAAATAACTTATTACAGCGTTTATCTTTAATGAGCGCTTGATTTAAATTGGCTTCGCCATTAATCACATTAACGAAGTCATACACGACACGACGCTCGCAACCCATAATCAAGTCTAAGTTCCGTAAACCGATATCGAAATCAATAACGACTGTTTTGTGTCCTTGCATGGCAAGGCCAGTCGCAATTGCCGCACTCGATGTTGTTTTACCTACGCCGCCTTTACCTGAGGTGACAACAATAATTTGTGCCATGTTTCTCTCTATCCTTTGTTCTGCCATTTAGAGGGGCAATGATTCAACCATAAGTGACTCACCATTTAGGCGAATACAGCCGCTTTTATCTGAGCTATGTTGTTGTAGGTTTTCAGCTAGCCAATATTGCCCTGCTATTGAAACGAGTTCGGCTTCCAGAGAGTGGGCTATAATGACAGCGCTGGTATCGCCAGCTGCGCCTGCCATGGCTTTTCCCCGTAATGCGCCATAAATATGAATGCTACCATCTGCGATGACTTCTGCGCCATTGCCTACCGCACCAAATATGATTAAATCCCCATTTTTTGCGTAGACTTGTTGGCCTGAACGAATATTTTGCTTCACTATCTTAGTTTGACGAGGCTCTGCTGGCGGATTGATCTGCTTTCCGGCTTTTATTATTGCAAGGCCTAAGTCTTTAGCTTGTTTACTCAGTACGGTTGTCGCGTCCGTTATGCCAACAATCACTAATTGACGCGAGATCAGCAGATCCTTTAACTCACTTAAATTCAAGCTGTCGTGTTGGATAGCACTGAGGTTAACCACTAAAGGAGCGCCCAGAAAAAACTGAGGCGCTTGTGCCAACTTACTGTCTAATTCAGTCATGACAGCGTGTAAATCGCTGCTGTTAATATGAAGCACTGAAAGAGTAAAAGAAGCGCCTTTTAACTCTAAGCTAGGTTTTGACATCCCGGCATTTTCCCTCAGAAATCATCAGTCGGTTCGCTGATTTTACCATTAAATTACGAGGTGACCATGTTATAGTGTGCCCCATTGACTGGCAAGTTTGAACTATTGGATATTTAACTTTTATGTTATGTGCTGTTTATAAAAGTAGCCGAAAGGCTGATACTTATTTATTTGTGACCAAAAGAGATTGTTTTGACGATGTTCCTGCGCCTTTGATGGAAATGTTTGGTGTGCCTAAGTTGGTGATGGTGTTTCCTATCGCTAAACGCGACACGTTAGGCATGGCAGATATACATAAAGTCAGAGCGGCCATGGCAGAAAACGGTTTTTATTTACAAATTCCACCACCTCAGCTGAATTTATTGGCTGAGCATAAGCTGAGCCTTGGGATCAAAGATTAACTCGGCAGCATCACGACGCGGCTAATGAACTCAGGCGCGTTAAACCACACTCGTTAATTTCAGTGGCATTGCGTATCTGACGACAAATGAGTGTAAAATACCCCGCATTGAGCGGGTTTTTTATTAAGAAGATACAGTGAATCATGGCATTTTGGCAGAGTAAAACATTAGCGCAGATGAGCGCAACCGAGTGGGAGTCCCTGTGTGACGGTTGTGGTAAATGTTGTTTAAACAAGTTGATAGATGATGAAACCGAAGACTTGTATTACACCAATGCAGCATGTCTTTTGCTCGAACATCACACGGCCGGCTGTCAGCATTACAGTGACCGTTTCACCTATGTCCCTCAATGCACTGTGATAACGATTGATAATATCCATGAACTCACTTGGTTGCCAGACAGTTGTGCCTATCGCCGCTTAGCTGCAGGGCGTGAGCTACCGAGTTGGCATCCACTGCTCACAGGCTCTAAAGACGCGATGCATCTGGCGGGCATGTCGATTCAAGGCAAGGTGGTGGATGAAAGACGCGTGAAGGATATAGAAGATCATATCGTGTTATGGCCACTTAAAGACCTAGATTAAACACGCGGATTAATTTTTTTGCGTAGCGTTGCTGATGGTAACGTTCACTGTCAGAATGACAAAAATAACAAGGGAGCGATTATCCTCCCTTGTTATGTTGATTGTTATGTTGAGTGTTAAGTGAATGAAACCCCATCAAATAACGCGCGGCTAGATTTTTAACCCTATCATCAACCGATCCCGTTGCCCCGCAGTCGCTTGCCGTTCATCGCAACCTGAAACCTATTGGTTGGCCGATTGCTCCACATCGAGGGATGGGT
>JBOFUF010000377.1:0-5249 GCA_051652445.1 Shewanella sp. | reverse complement strand
TTGTCCACTTGCTCAACCAACCAACTGCGCTGCTCAAGAAAATGCTCCCAAGTGTGCTTAGCCAGTTCAACGCCTTCTTTTAGTAAGGTGACCGCATCCGTACGCATAAACTCGCGGTACAGATTATGCCCCACTTCCTGCAGGCCCCATTGGCACAGCAGATGATGTTCAGGCGCCGATAAATGCGATGCACCTAACAGTTGATGCTGGCGCACATTGGTCAGCGGCAAACTGCCATCGGTTAATATCACCGCCACCGCGCCAGAGCCGCCCGTTAAGGTCGCTAGCGACTGGGCAAAATTCTGCATGGTCGGATCGGCCAGCATGTTATCGATAGTGACATCGACAATATCTCGCGCCGATTCACAGGACACCACCATACCCGCCTTGATTTGACCCAATTCAATGCGGTTAGCGATATCTAAAATCCCTGATAACACGCCAAGACAAGCATTACTGATATCGTAAATGGCGGTATCTTTTGATACACCAAGCTCTGCAGCAATACGGCACGCGGTCGCGGGCTCATGTTGATCGCGGCATACGCCGGTGTAGACAACCGCACCTAAATCGGCGACATCAATCCCAGTTTCAACCATGGCTTTACGGGCAGCTTTAATCGCCCCATCAGACAATTGATGTCCTTTGGGCCACCAGCGGCGTTCGGTAATCCCAGTCAATGCGGCAAGCTGTCCCATCGGAATACGGAACTTTTGATACAAAGGAGCGAGTCGAGACTCTAGCTCACTGCTGGAAACCACAACAGGGGCCAGTTCATAAGCCAAGCTATTAATAAATACGCGGGAATATTTCATGAAACTGTTTTATTCGCTCACTAGAATGGCCGACCCACAGGTCAGCTTTCAGTTGTTATTCGTCATTATTGCGCCATTTGAACAAGAAAAGCCTGATGATTCAATAAAAAACCATCCGGAGTGTCAGACTTGTCTTGCTGCGCAGGTTCCAAACACGACGGCCCAGAATTCACTATCACTAAACTTAAATAAACCAATATAGAAATAGTTCATAAAAAACATCACAGTACAGCATATTTTCACACATTCAAATTTATACTGCGTTTTTTTGCGCTAAAATCAGCGTATTTCGAGGTGTGACGCTGTTTGCACAAAATTCACCCACACAAACATCATAACCCTGTTCTTGCAAAAAAATGGCCCGATCTAAGATCAACCATTGTTCGAGCACACGGCGAAATAAATGCGCCACTAAATCGATACGCCGGGTTAATTGCTGTCTTTGTCGTCCAACATCAAGCCAAGCTTCAATATCCGTGGTTTTTGCAAGATTAACGGCCTTACTCTCGGCGGCCCACAGGCAAAAATCGGTAAAACTTCCGCTCAATTGGCTCTGCTTTAATGTCGGTAATGGCAGATATTCGTCAATTTGCCGACATTGGCGTTGCAGCGCATCAAAGCCTAAACGCCACGCGATTTCTTGATGACGCAGTGCCTGCTGTTTGGGATTGGCAATCACACTTTGCTGCAGCGGTAACTGTAAATCATGGCGACTGAGCTTTACATTGCTCTGCTGAGCAAGAGTCGATAACGGCTGATAATGACTCGCTTGAATTAAATGATAACAACAGGGCGAAATCGCCAGTGCCTGCGTGCCCGCCTTGGCCGCCAAAGTTAACAACCGGACATGCAAATCACCGCAGGCATGCAAAGCAACCGCTTGCTGCCGTGCGGTTAAGGGATTAGCGCTTAGAGGATGCTCAGCTTGCTCATTGACTGCAGTACTTGAGTGTTCAACCCCAATCGCAAAGGCGTCGGCGCAGATAAAGGTTTGCAATAACTGCCATTGATCAGCAAAAGCTTGCCCAGCGTCACACAGCGGCGCCTGCCACTCTAGGCTCACCACTTCAACCCCGCGGGCTTTCGCAATCAAACGGCCCAAATGCCCTTTACCGGCACACCATTCCAGCACAGGTAAATTGAGCTGGGGTAAATGCTGCACAAAGGCAGTAATTTGCTGCCATTTTCGACCTTTAATGTGCGCACTAAAATGCGCCTCATCATCAAAGGACAAGCCGCCTTGCTGCGCTGGGGCGTTATCCATAAGCGACGGTTCAGTCACGCCAGCCTTATCAGCAACGGTCTTATTGTTAAAAACCGTGCATTCGGCAAGGGATGCGGTAAGCAATGACACGTCCCAATCTTGGCCTAATGCCCTAAGATCTTGGCTTAATGCCGGTGACAGCGCGTTAACTAACGCAGATTGATCGGCATCGAGCGCATCAAGCTCATCGTCGGCCAGCGCCCACACCGTCGCGGCCAACTGCGGGAACGAGATTGCCCAAGGCAAGGAACTGGCGTCGAATGCACGCACTTGCCACAGGGCCGTACTCTGCTCAAGCAATTGATTAAGTTCGTTAAATCGTTGCGAGTAAGTGAGTTGTTGCTGCAAATGTTCTTGGTTCACGTTATGCCCAGTGTAAAATACTTGTCGCGTATTAGGCTGAGCGAATCTGCCCTACGGATGACTTTATGCGAAAAAATGTTAGTATCGCGCCCGTTAAAAGCACTCAACCTGACTGTTAACTGCCTGACGGTTAACAGAAAGCCGCTGTCAGCAATACCTGAAGAGGACACACATGCTTTCACCTTGCGTTGCACGCTGCGGTTTAAATGATGAAGACTACTGCATGGGCTGCTTTCGGCATATCGATGAAATTGTCAGTTGGCGCACGAGCAGCGAAGCGCAACACGCGGCCATTTTGGACAAGCTACCCGCCCGCAAAGCTTTATTTGAAGGCAGTGAAAACCAACCTATTTTAAGCCGTAATAAATGCTTAGCTGCACAGGCGCGTTTAACCGACAAGGACTAAACGCCGCCCGCTAAGGCCACTATCTGCACAAGTTCATCCTGCTAACAGTCTGTAAGACTACTTTTTCAGCATGGATTTCAAGTCAGCAAAGGGATTGTAGGTCGCCGCCGCTTGCTTGTTTTCTGTGGTGCTACCGTAGCGGATCAATTCTTCGAAACGTGAATGCTCATTGTCATGACAATAAAGGCACAATAACTCCCAGTTTGAACCATCTGACGGATTGTTATCGTGGTTATGATCGCGATGATGCACCGTCAGTTCACTTAAATTTTTGGGGGTAAACTCGCGGGTACAGCGGCCACACACCCAAGGATAGAGTTTTAACGCCTGCTCACGGTAACCGCCCTCACGCTTAGCTTTGTACTCCCGCGCATCGGCTAATACTTTGTCTAACTTACTCTGGCCTGGCACTGATGACATAGTGTAATCCCTAAAACAAACCCTAAAAAAATGGCCCCAAGGATAATCCGAGTTATCACTTGGGGCAATAACTCCCGCACGTTGCGGGTTACTGATGCACAATTTATAGCCTTACATGGCGAGATCGATTGGCGTTATATCAGTCACATGACCATGACCATGACCATGACCAGCATGGGATAAGTGCAAACAGTGTAAATATTTTTCATACTAAAGCGCTGAAACCCACATTCGATTACTTAGCCTGTGTCTGCGAGATACCCGCGGTTAAATTAAAGCGCATCGCCTCTTCAAACGACCAGTCAACCATGATTAAATCATCCCGTTTAACTAAGCTAGTGACGCCCGCCATTTGGTAACTCAATTGGAATAGTACCGGCACCCAATCGCCCTCTGGTAGCGCATCTAATAAGGGTTGTGGCGGCGTATCTGTCATAATAAAACCCACCACAAAACTGCCATTGGCCTGTTTCACTAACACCGTTTTTTGGCTGGTTGGCTTACCGTCACGATTCATCAAAGAGGCGATGTCGCGGATACTGCCATAAACCGACTTAAACAGCGGAAAGCGCATCAACTGGCGCTCAAGCCAACTATAAAGCCACACAATCGGGCTAACCGAAAACAACAGGCCCACGGCAAAAACTAATGCCACCACCAGCATAAAACCCGCGCCGATAAAGTGTTGGTGAATCCCTACCAACTCGAAAATCACAACGCCTAAACCATCTAAGGATACAAACAACGACCAAAACAGCCACAAACTCAAGGCCATAGGTAATAGATTCATTAAGCCGCGAGCTAAGGTATTTTTCATCACACTCTCATTCAGTCTAGGGATACAAGGCATAAAATATTTACGCAAAAAACGCCACAAATGCTACCACAGAGTCACTTTTGCACCAGCACGAGATGTAAAGTATCTGGCCGTCATCGTCTCAAGCATAGAGACGGCGTTCACATTCAGAGCCTGCTCTGAGCCATTGTAAAACGCTTGCTGTAAAAATCATGCCACCCATCTAAAATGCTACCCATTTAAAAAATCATGCCACCCACCTTAAATCGTTGAATTGCTAAGACTTCACACTATGCACCAATCAAAAAGTGAGATTAAACACACAAAAAAAAGCACCTATAAAATAGGTGCTTTGTTATCGAGGTCTGTTTGACTCTTAATTATAAAAGCGTTTCAACTCAATGCGTTTTAAGAGCGACAGACATTTATTTGATCGACTTTATTAGCAAAGCATTGACCATTAGGATTAGCGTTGTTTATCTTCATCTTTTGCTTCACAGTATTTTATTTACCCTGTAAAGACCCAAGCTTACATTCATAAGAATGACTGCTACCTAAGATACACAATATAATTAAAATCGATAATTAGATGCTAATTATGTTATTTGCACGTTAACCAATAATGGCCATCATTAACTTTACATTAAAACTTATACATTAAAACTTATACATAACAGAAAGCATTGCCATAGTGACATTATCACTCTTAACAGCCGGAGAGTTTGCAATGTCATTATCTAATACAGTATGTCTTAAAAACCCATTAACATTTAATGATTTTGTGAGTTGATATGACACGATTAAATTTAACGCTAAATCGGTTGTGCTATCTAGATCGTAGTTACTCGTTCCATAGTAATAATTAGCCACATCAGCACTTTTAAAATTCACGCCTACAGATGGGATTAATGTTAAATCCTGAGTTAATGTCCATGGATAGCTATAATTAACTTTAACAATACTGCCTTCACTATGACCTGATATGTCGTATAACGCTGACGTATTGAATATACCGATAGCAGTGCTATAAGTTAGCTTAGCGCCAGAGTAAATTGATATCTCACGGTCGCCCATAACCTTAACTTTGTCATCATTAGAATCTGAAGCCTTCAACACATCTTCACCTAGTTCAGTGGAGAATGACAGCTTGAGTCGATTACTCTGCCATAAATCATATTCTAGGTT
>JBOFUF010000376.1:0-5610 GCA_051652445.1 Shewanella sp. | reverse complement strand
TGCCGATCCGAATCAAGCCATTTTCTTTCAGGGACATAAGCCTGTAGAACCCGTACTTATCTGTCGAGGCGCATGGATTGGGGCCAATGCGATTATTTTACCAGGGGTAACAATCGGTGCAAATAGTGTAGTAGGAGCGGGCTCTGTGGTGACAAAAGACGTGCCACCCTATGTTGTTGTTGCAGGACTACTAGCAAAAATAATTAAGCATATTAAGTAATTAGTTAAATGTAATGATTAATTTTTCCGTTTAAATAGCTAAAAAATATAGATGATTATTTTATCACTATATTAATTTCATAGACAAATAGATTTTAACGAGGAACTGATGAATTTATCTGAATCCAATATACAAAACACTTTCTCGATTAGTCGGTTTAATGAGTATTATCTTCCAAGTGTCAATCGAAGCATGTTTGAATCCATTGATTCAAAAACTCAATACGATAAGAAATTTAAGCTTGAATTTGCCAAAGAAGATATGCTGCAAATCGTTACAGGATTAGATTCTGGCTTACTCGTTAACTACCTCCTCGATAACGGTATACCTAAAGGGACTATTTTTATATTCGTTGAGTTAAATTCAATACTCAACCTTCTCAATGTTGACATTCCAAATGAAATAAAAAACCAGCTATTCATTTACAATTATGATGACTTCAAAAAAAATTTTCCATCAAACGCATATGGAATTTATATACTTAAAAATAAATTTAATCATTATAGAAGCTTAGGTGCTACATCAAGCCATATCCCAGAATACAGTATACTTAACACTAAAATAATAAAAGATTTAGAAATAGCGCAATTAGAGCAAAGTGTAAACTCATCACAACAAAAGTATTTTGAAGAACAATTTAAGAATATTTCTGAAAATGTGCTTCCAGCTTCGCTACTAGAGAATAGGTTTACCGGACATACTTGCCTTGTTGTTGCAGGAGGTCCCTCATTAGATGAGCACATAGATTGGATGCTATCCAATTATAAGAATCTCTTTATCATTGCGGTTTCACGAATTGCTGGTAAATTGCATAAAGCAGGGATCATACCCCATATAATTGTCTCAGTTGATCCCTATGATTTTAGTTTTGAAGTCAATAGAGATATGATGCCTCTTGCAAATACTAGTTTATTTGTAAACTCTTTTCATGTTAACTCCAGACTGTTAGGGCAATGGCAAGGGAAAAGCCTTTTCATGGATAATAAATATCCTTGGCAACTGGAAGACAAAGAAAATATTGAAACAATAGGACCAACAGTAACTAATTCAGCGGTACATTTAGCAACTAGAATGGGATTTTCAAGCATTTTACTCACTGGTGTCGATTTATGCTTCACAAAGACAGGTTTTACACATACAAAAGGGTCTGTTGAATCTGCACTTGGCCCCAACTTGGGGATCATGGGTGAGTGGGTAGAAACATATGGAGGAGATAAAGCTGAAACAGTAACCCAATTGAAATTCACAATAGAAGCATTAGCTACAGAAGTGCTCATTAATCCTGATATTAAGTTTATCAATTTGTCACTCAATGCTGCTAAAGTTAAAGGGATAGAATATATGAATACAGATCATATGACCCTAAACATTGAAGAACAATCGCCCCTCACATTTCTCGACTCCATACCTTCTTATAGTCTAAAAGAAAAAAAACAAGATGGTATTAGCGCTAAAAAAGAACTTAGTAACATTATATTAAAACTGAAGAGTATAATCAGCTTATCTAGCGAAATTTTAGATTTAAGTAAACAAGTAAGCGACAAAATAAGATTAAATCTCAATACACAAGAAATATTTATTAAAATCGACCTTATTGATAAAAAAATAAACAAAAGCCATCCAGGTGTCATTAAATTAATAAAAAACTATGGTTTTTCTGAGTTTGCAGCCTTTCTAACTACAAAAAAAATTGAAGAATGGGATGCCTCACATGTGTTAGATATGACCGAAAACTACTATAAAGCATTTATTAAGATTGCTGAACAATTAATACAACTCGCCCAAGATAGCTTGGCGAGATTAACTCATAGAATTAATGAATTATCCAAAAAATCAGATCTAGCACCTTTGGTAAAATTTTGGCGCGAGGAAAAACAACATGGCCGTATCAATATATGGCTACAAAACCATGCATATTGGCAAGAAGATGAAAAGTTTAAATATAACATTCCATTATTAGAAGAATATATCACTCTTATACAGTCAATGAACGAGGAGTACCAAGAACAACTCTTAATCACACCAGAGGAATATATAGAGAATGTCAAAAAATCGGCTTCCATGGAAAACGTATTTGAAAAAATAATGGTATTGATTAGAGATGAAGATCATAACGGGCTGGTTAAGATGGCATTAAACCTAAGAGAATTAGCTAATAAGGACAAATCGGCTAGGCGACTCTACCATCTTTCATATAGTCATCAACTGCTTTTAGAGAAAAAAGACAATGAAGCGCTTCAAGTTTTACTTGCGCTAGACAACGACTTACAATTTGAAATAGAGTTAAAACAGATATCTTTATTGGCGTTAAAACTAGGCGATATTAACATAGCTGAATCAGCTATCGCTAGGCTAGCTAAAAACATTGATGAATACATTCCTCAACATGCCAATATATTAAAAATTCAAGGTAAAATTAAAGCTTCAATTAATTTATACTTAGATTATTTAGAAAAATATCCAAGTGATGTATCTATATGGCTCAAGTTGGGGTTACTTATGATAGATATTAATGAATTAAAAAATGCTGAAACCGCATTTTATCAGGCATTACAAGTCGATCCTGACAATCGGGTGGCACAAGACTATATAAGCTTGCTGCAATCGCAAACGTCATCTTTAGATAACAGTACGCTAGCTAAAAAGCCTGATGGGTCCTGATAACAAATTAATAGCCACACCCAATAACGTATAAAAATCAATCATCTTTAACCGCTTTAATTAATATAAATATTACATATTGGCAATGCAGACAACATTAATACAAGCATTGCCAAACTCATTTATATCCCTCTTGAGTAAACCGAGTATAATATGTGCTATTTTATATTATATGCCTGTAAAATACAGTAAATGTAGGGTCTTAGTAAGGAGTTCTTGTTTGGCACATACCTATATACCTTTAGAAACTTACCGCCGTAAGTGGATTTTCAACCACAAAGACTTGCCTGTCAGTGACGAGGATAAGGCGCATATTCTGCCGTTAACAGATAAAAGTGCGATGGAAATCTGGAACCAATGGATCAGTAACAAGAGTAGTCGTGCGGAGCAATTTACTAAGGGAGACTGGGCGGCGAAGGCGGATGCTTGGGTCGAAACGGACCATTGGCAGAGCGCTTGGGATAGTGATGAGAGCAATTTACCCACCATGTTAGCCGAGTTTATACAATGGCCCGATGAGACGCCGGTGTATTTTTGCTATGAAAAATATCAGATTATTGAAACGCGTTGGGATGTGTTCGTCCGCAATTGGAAGTGTTTTCTGTTCTTTGACGATGGTCCCATTTTGATCTCACCAAAACAGAAACAAGCGGTGATGTTCGAACAAAATGGTCAGTACAAGTTAGGCACACGCGGATAATGTATACAGGTTACTTAACGCTGATGATTTCTCGCTGAGAGCGTAGTGCAAATACTGTTACGCCGACAGTTTCGCGCTATGAGTCATCTTATTGGGCATGCTCATCCTTAATCATGCCCTGCGTGCCAAATAACTGATATTAAACTGATATTAAATTTAGAATTTGAATTCGATATCCAAGGCCGCTGCGCCTTGGCTATCCATTTCAAAAGCAGCTTGATTGGTCACGTCTAACTCACCATCAAAGTAATAACCAGCATAGAGATTTACGGTTAATGCAGGCGTTGCTCGCCAACCACCCCGCAGATAACTCACCCATTCGTTGGTTTCTACAACGGTATTATCGTCCTCAATGAGGAATCGCTCAGTACGACGTGAACTACCCAAACCCACATTCCAATCTCGATTGAATTGATAACTCAGCTCTAGTCCTGCTGGACCACTAAAACCAGCTTGTAAAGGATTTGCAAGCGTCCAATCTTCATTTATCTGCCAGCGCATAGCCAGATAAGGGATAGTGCGAACTTCATCGATATCATTAAGATACGCAACCCCAAAGCCCATCATATTTCCCGAATCAAATGCATACATGGCCGATGCCACAACACCGTAGCTTTGGGCCTGACTAGCTGATGCGCTGTCGGCATAGGCATACTGAATTTGCGGGGCAAGAAAAAAAACCCAGTGTTTATCCATACGATAATTTAACGAAACGCTGGCACGGTAACGATTAATATGATCCCAATGGTGCCCATTGGCGCCAAACAGCGGTGCGACACTGTTTGCACCAGTGAGCGTGATATTACGCCAATCGTAATCTAGCCTGTCGTAACCCACACGAAAACCTAGCGACCATTGCTTATCCAATCGCACATTCATCCCAGCATTCAATAATAAGCTGTCCCTTTGTAGTTCAGTATTGCTATTGGCAACCTCACTGCTCTGGGTACTGATCTGCATGACACTTAATCTAAAAGGTTTGTATTCACGTGAAGGTTTATCCGCTGCAATAGCAGCACAGCTCATTAACGGTAACAATAACAAGCTGCCTTTCAGCAATCGTTGTTTTACGCTCAATGGTGCGAGTTCTCGATTAGCCACACTAGCTCCTTGCATTTAAAATAATGAATAAATTTTTGTGCATGACACGTGTCATTTAATTAAAAAGTTCACGTTTTAAAAATCAAAATATAAACGAATAGCGTTGAAATAAATAAGCGTGCTGTCCTATACGCGATGTGCGCTCAAGAACATCTGAGCACAACCCAATATATAATCATTCCTATCGTCAACCAGTTCATCGGCAATCAAGCCTAATTCCAACTTGAGTTTTAGCTCCCCAAACAACATTAAACATAAACGCACTGCACTATGGTGACAATTACCGAAGCGATATTGACCTAGTGCCTCCACTGCAACTAAATAATCAGCCAATAATCCCACTATGTGCTGAGGGCCTGCCTCATAAAATAACTGAGACACTTCCGGATGACTTTCCGATTGCGCAACACAGGCTTTAAATACGGTAATAGCTTCAGGACTGACGATCATTTCACCAAACTGCAAAGCAAACTGAGTCAACGCCGATTCAGGCTCAGTGGCATCACTTAACAAATCATCATTCAAATTATGGCCAACACACTTAGATTTGATAGCTGCAACAAAGAGGTCATCTTTACTGCCGTAATGAGAATAGACAGTTTGTTTTGACACGCCCGCAAGCTTGGCAACCTCATCCATACTGGTATGAGAAAAGCCTTGCCGACAAAACAAATCAATCGCAGCAACAAGCACTTGCTGACGTTTCTGTTCACTTCGGCTCAATGGTAACTGCATATCAGAGGAATGCGCCATATCAATTCTCGTATGAAAAAACCTAACTAACTCACATTAGTTAAACACAAAATAGACTAGACAGTCCAGTTTCACACCACTAGACTATCAAGTCTAGTTACATTGCATTAACACCAGCCCACTGTGGATACATTTAAAATGGACCAAACTGCCCAACGTTCTTGGCGTACTCTTA
>JBOFUF010000375.1:0-4619 GCA_051652445.1 Shewanella sp. | reverse complement strand
GAAGTAGCGATAGATAAAACCTGCCAAAATAGCGCCGACAATCGGTGCTATCCAGAATAACCAGAGTTGTGATGTAGCCCAGTCACCGACAAACAGCGCTGGACCTGTGCTGCGCGCGGGGTTTACTGAAGTATTAGAGACAGGAATACTGATAAGGTGAATTAACGTTAAACCTAGACCTATAGCAATTGGGGCAAAACCTTTAGGGGCTCGTTCATCCGTTGCACCTAAAATAATAAGCAGGAAGAACAGCGTCATAACGACTTCACAGATCATCACTGACAGCATGCTGTACCCGCCTGGGGAGTGTTCACCAAACCCGTTAGAGGCAAACCCAGCTGCGAGTGTAAACCCTTCTTGTCCAGAAGCGATGAGGAACAAGATGCCCGCGCCTGCAATGCCGCCCGCGACTTGCGCTATGATATAGGGCAATAATTCTGCAGCTGGAAAACGTCCTCCTGCCCAAAGGCCAAATGACACCGCGGGGTTTAAGTGACAACCTGAAATATGGCCAATCGCAAAAGCCATCGTTAATACCGTTAATCCAAAAGCGAGTGATACACCTAAAAGACCTATTCCAACCTCAGGAAATGCCGCGGCGAGTACTGCGCTACCGCAGCCGCCAAGCACTAGCCATAAAGTGCCTATAAATTCAGCTAACATTTTTTGTGACATATTCATCGATTGGTTCCCTATTATTTTATTGAGATGACCTCGCAGTTGCGATAGGTATCTGCTCAATTCACTGTTTGCTGCGGGTAAATACTGAAGTAATACGAGCTGCAAACAGCAAGTTTTTCACGCTTTTTTTTTAACAATCGGCTTGATTGTTTTAACGGTAAGCGAAGTGATGTCTATTAATATAACGACGTCGAAATAAACTTCAGTCGTTAATAATAGACAATTTTCTAATTTTCACATTTATCTTTTCGTGAAATTTTTTGGCTATATTAATGTGTTTTAGAACGTTTTCAACCACTTTTGGCTTATCAATTCCCCCCGTTATTTTTATTTTCCATCAGAGGGTTAGTACTCAATAGCGTGATAGCTCGGGGCGTAACATGCTTTTTTGCAACAGTATTAATACAATTAACTTCAAATGCGAAAATAAAAGCCTAATGTAAGATTATGAATATCAATGAGTAGATATTTAATCGATATAAAGTTGGGATATAAACGAGTTCCATTTTGTTGCTGCATTCATTTTGGCAAAGTAAAACTGTTTGGTTGCAAAGGTGTTAATGGTGAATTGTTGGTTGATGGTTTTTTTGCTAGGTGCTTTATCAAGACTTTGAACAATATCGCGAAAAATATTGTCATGCTTTGAGGTAATTCAGTTTGAATACGATCAAACGATTGAGATTGTAGGAATAATTAAAGGTGAGAAGGATGAAAAAAGATACTATCTCTAGCGATTCAAGCCTCAATGTTGAGGGATTAATCCGTTAAGCATGGGGGGCGGATTTGCCAAATCAGAGACGGAACTGGTTTTTACTCGCACGAATAGCGATGGGCTATGGTTTCTCTATTTGGACCAGCCTGAAATAGTTAAGGCTTTGTCCCAAGCACTGACTTTCATGCAGGTAATCACTGGGTGTTAACGCATAATGGGATTTATGTTAAGTCGCATGAGCAGAGGTTAAACTTTTGGGATGCAAAATCTAGGCATATTACTTCATTATTAAGTGTGCCTCGCTCAAGTTTAAGCACATTTGGTTCAATGACTTATATTCCTGAGGCGAATCGTTTAGTCATGACACTGGAGGGGTTATCCACCGCGGGATATTATGTTGTTGAAGCACAAACTAATTTAATAATTTGTGCTGCGTTTTATTGACGGTTATTTAGCGGTAAATCGTCCTCCGAGTATGCCCTCGCGCGAAGCACCCGTCACCGCGGGGAGGTTCGCGGGTAAGCCTAAGTGGTTACGCATGGCAAGCCAGGCAAAGGCGATACCTTCGGCCCACTTAGGATCGACGCCAAGGGCTGAGGTGGTATCCAGTTCATAATCCGGTAATAAAGCGGCAAGGCGCTGCATCAGTTGACCGTTAAATGCACCGCCGCCACAGACGAATAATTCTCCTGCGCTGGAGAGCTTAATGATGTCTTGGGCTATGCTGTGGCAGGTTAAATCCAATAGGGTCGATTGAATATCTTCTTCATCTAAATGATTAAACGGTGATAATTGTTGCTCTAACCAAGCTTGGTTAAACAGTTCGCGACCCGTGCTTTTGGGGGCGGCCAGCGAGAAATACGGGTGCGAAAGCAGTTGAGCTAATAAGTCTGGGTTGGTTTTTCCTGAGGCAGCCCATTTGCCATCTTTGTCGAAGGGTTCACTTTTAACCTGTTGGATCCAGGCATCAATTAAGGTATTACCAGGTCCTGTATCGAAGCCAAGTACTTGGTCACTGTTGCCCGGTAAATAAGTAATGTTGGCTATGCCGCCAATATTTAAAATGATGCGTTTTTTGCCGACTTGGGCAAAGGTTTGCTGGTGGAATGCCGGCACTAAGGGCGCACCTTGGCCACCTAAGGCAATATCTTTACGGCGAAAATCGGCAATGACATCTATGCCGGTTTCGGTCGCAATGGTATTAGGGTCTCCTATTTGTAAGGTAAAGCCGACTTCGAGGTTTGGCATGTGGCGCACGGTTTGGCCGTGGCTGCCAATGGCGATGACCTCTTCTTTAGTTACAGCGCATTTGGCCATCAAGTTATTCACCGCTAAAGCGAACAGTTGACCCACATGACGATCTAAGCGGCCGAGGCGATTAATTTCATCCGAGCTCGGTAAACATAGGCGCTGCAAGCCTTTGAGTAAATGGCTCGGAATCGCTTCGGTATGGCTGGCGATAAGCTGCGGCCGTGCGCCTGAAAAGTCGACGAGTACAGCATCAACACCGTCCATGCTGGTACCTGACATCAGACCAATATAATAAGCGTTTTTCATTGGGAAAAATCCATCCGTCGTTATTGCATTGCCAATTGCGTTTGCTTGCTTTGGGAAAGTGTAGTCATCAATTGCTTACTAAGTGCATCGAATTGATTTTTTTCTTTTTTCGCAATTGATTCTGACTTAGGTAGCGTAATTGTTCTTGGGTTGCGGTGTACACCATTGACGATAAATTCGTAATGTAAATGAGCCCCTGTGACACGGCCTGTTTTACCTAAAGTACCAATAATTTGTCCTTGCTTAACGTTGGCGCCTTTGCTGACATTACGTTTTGTGAGGTGTAGATATTTGGTGGTATAGGTATCGTTATGTTTAATAAACACATAGTTACCGTTGAATTGATTATAACCAGACTCAATAACGCGTCCACTACCCGCAGCTTTAATGGGCGTGCCAATGGCTGCGACATAGTCTACACCCCGATGGGCTTTGACTTGGCCTGTCACTGGGTGCAAACGTCTTGGGTTAAAGTTGGAGCTGACATACTTAAAATCGACCGGTGAGCGTAGGAAGGCTTTACGCATACTCGTGCCATTCTCGGAATAATAGTTACCGTCGGTGTATCGAATGGCAGTATAGCGCTCATCTTGGTTAACAAATTCTGCGGCTAAGATATTGCCATTACGCAAAAATTCACCATCGGCATATTCTTGCTCATAAATAATGGCAAAGGTGTCGCCTTCACGTAAGTCTAAGGCAAAGTCGATATCCCAGCCGAATACGGTCGATAATTGTAAGATTTGGTTGGCTGACATGCCTGCATCGACGGCCGCGTTCCAGAAGTTGCTTTTAATTTTAGCGCTGGTGAAATGGCTACGGATTTCCACATCTTTTTCAGAGACTTTTTCGTGGTATTGATTTTGGTTTTTAGTGATGATGAGCGTCGAAATTGCATTCACGCGATAACGCACTTCAGTTAAATTACCGTTTGCATCCTTTGAAATCACAATTTCTTCGCCTGGCATAATCTTAAGTAAGTTTTGCTTGGCTAAGGGGAGTTGGGTGATTTCATACACGTCATTACTGGTTAAACCTGCGCGATCAAATACCGCGGCTAACGTATCTCCATTCTTGACATTAAAATGTTCGACGTCCCTGTGATGGGCACTTTCTAAGGATTCAGTGGCTGGATTATTAGCATCACTCGCGGCAAGCGCGTCGGTTGACGATAATGGCGCAGCATTTGTGGGCGCATTGTCTGTTTGGCCCTCTAATGACTCAGGACGCTCAGGCGAGCGAAAGGCTAAGGGCACATCATAACGAGTGTTGATTTGAGCTAGATCATCAATGTTGGTGGTTTGTCTTGAAGCTTGCGCTTCTTCGGAAGGCAGAAGCATGGTTATCATTGTGATAACTGAAAGAATGCTAAGAAGAATTTGATGCTTTTTAGGCAACAATTTAAATAACGTTATAACTTTGCCCATTGACGCCAATACCGATAACCAAAGACTTATATCATCCCGTTAGTGTACACACTTTCAATTGTGGTAGCTAACAAGTAACATAAGTCTCTTCATATTATGATCATGGCCTTAGGAGTCCCTGCCGAGATGGCTGATTTAGACCAAGTATTAGCAGAAATTAGACGTGGTACCGATGAGATTTTACTCGAAGCGGATCTGCTGGAAAAACTCAAAGAAGGACGTCCACTCCGTATTAAGTTAGG
>JBOFUF010000374.1:0-3874 GCA_051652445.1 Shewanella sp. | reverse complement strand
TGATCTGCTACGGCATCGGCACTCTTTTCAGCAATCAGTTCCGCCCCGCGCTTAATGCCACCTTTTCCAGTCATGTGGTACTGGCCAAAGATCTGACCGGCAATATTTGGAGCGGTATGCTGCTCAATCTAGCGTTGGTCGCCTTACTGTTCCTGCTGTTTCGCCGCAGTGAGCTCAAACGCACCGGCGAAATCAAGCCCATCTTCAACGGTGACAATCTATTCTGGCGCGATGGCCGCTTCACTGTACTAACCGGCGGAATCCTGATCGCCTTACTCAACTCCGCCGTGGTTGCTCTGCACGGCTCTGCTTGGACTATCACTGGCGCCGTCTACGACATGGCACTGCGCGGCGCTTCCCTGTTCGGCCTGTTCGAGGGCGATCCTAAACTGGCTCAGCCCTTATTTCTTAACCCCATGGTCGGCATGTTCTGGTTAGGAATTTTAGGCGCAATGCTAGCGCGCAGTCTAAGCGGCGGAGCAACCTTTGCCCCAACTCGGATGGGTAATAGTCTCGCCGCTATCATCGGTGGTCTGCTGATGGGGATGGGGGCGATGTATAGTGCCTGCAACCTTGGTGGATTCATGGATGGCACCGCTTCCGGTAGCCTGCACGGCTGGATCTGGATGCTGATGGCCCTGGCAGGGAGTCTAATAGGTATCCGTCTGCGACCCGTGTTCGGGCTTTGAACTGTCATCAACGAGCCACCATGGATGGCTTCACGGCGAGTCACGGAAGCAGTTGAATTCGGCGTAAAAACGAGTGATGGATAAGCGCTTAATCTTGTCTCTTTAACGTGCAGATCATTTATTGCCGCGTAGCAAAACAGCCGCAAAGATCTTTGCGGCTGTTTTAGGATTTGAAACTCGCTATTTAAAATTAACTGGCCGCAACACACTATCCACCAAGGGTTATTTCGCCACCATCGCCAATAGTGCGGGTAAAAACTCGTTATCTAGTGCGGCGATATCACTTTGCTCAACCAGCACTTGATTGAGAATGTCATGGCTGGTGAGGGGGTTAGCGAGTACGACGCGAAACACCACGGTTGCCTGCCTAAAATAGCGGGCTGGCTGAATGCGGGTGCGGGAGACGAAGGATTTCCCCTGTTCGCGTTGGTGCTTTTGAATAAACTGAGTAAGACCATCGAGCAGCTCATTAAAGCGGGCGAGTTTTACAGTGTCAGCTTGCTCACAGGCAAGCTGCATGGCGGCTTGGACGCTGGCGGGCACATAACGATAAGTCAGCAGACACAGTTCTGGCGCAGTGATGAGCTCAAAATCCTCATGGGCTTTGATTTGCTCGGCAAAATAGCGGGCTTTTTCAAGGCTGTTGTTGATTAGGATTTCATAACCATCGCGGCCGATGATCTGTAAGCACGCGTGCACTAACATCGCCATGCCGGGGCGTGAGCCTTCGAGCGTTTGGCTGCCGAGATCCTTTGAACCACGGCGCAGAATATATTCGGCGTGATGAGCAATGGCGTGGGCAAACTCTGGGTCTTTAAATAACACCATGCCCGCGCCCATGGGCACGTACATTTGTTTGTGGGCATCGATAGTCACTGAATCGGCAAGTTCGATACCGGCAAGTAAGTGGCGGTATTTATTGGATAATAAACTCGCGCCGCCCCATGCTGCATCGACATGGAAATGGCAGTTTAACTCTTTAGCTAGCGCCGCTAACTCTGTCAGTGGGTCAATATTACCGGTTTCAGTGGTGCCCGCCACGCCAAGAATCGCTAACACTTTGATGTTCTTGCTAGCAAGTTCAAGGGCGGCTTGGCGCATTTTTGCGACATCGACCTTATTATCGCCGCCCGTGGGAATGCTGATGATATTGTCGCGGCCAATGCCAAGCAGATCGACGGCTTTGCCCAGCGAATAGTGACCGCGCTCCGAGACTAAAATCGCTAAATCATCATAGCCATAATGGCGCAGTGCCTTGAGTAAGCCTTCGCGGCTGACGCCTTTAAAATCACCCTCGGCTTTTAATAATTGGTTACGGGCAATCCACAGCGCCGTGATGTTAGCCACCGTGCCGCCGGAGCAAAATGCCCCAAGGGAATGATTGGCGCTGTGCATCCAGCTTTGATAAAAATCCGTGTCTTGGGCGTAAATCAAATGGTGCATCATGCCAAGCACTTGGCGCTCAAGCGGCGTAAATGCCTTTGACGTTTCGATTTTGACCAGATTTTGATTGAGTCCCACCATCATCTTCGACAGTGGCAACACAAAGTAGGGCAGTGCCGAGGTCATGTGGCCGATAAAGCTTGGCGCCGCGGTGTGTACTGAATGCGCCACCAAATTTTGCATAATTTCGTCGGTGTAATCGGAGACAAAACGCGGCTGAGTGGGGATCTCAAAGGCTTGAAAATCGGTTTCGATTTCTGACAAGGGTTTTTCGAGCGCGGCGATACTGTCACCCAAAAAGCCGGCTAAGTCCTCGGAGAGCTTTTGCTCGATAATACTCAGCGTTGAGCTTGCATCTTCCGGTGCAGTAAAAATGCGCAGCAAACTGGCTTCGGATGCGGTGGCTTGGCGAGGGAGTTTCTGGGTCATGGGGCTTGTCGTCTATTAATTTTTATAGTGAAACCGCAAATTGGCGCAAGTATAACGGATCAGTGATTCTCGACCTGTGATGCTCGATCAGTAACGCTCAAATATTCAATCAGCGGAATACCAAAAAGGGAGCTCACTTTACTGCAAGGCCTTTTAGGCATCAAGCACTAAAATTGGGTATTAGCAAAGCGTTGCGGTCTAAATAAGCAAAGGCGCCGTTATGGCGCGTTTATGTTTAACTCGACGAGCCTAAAAGCGCAGGCCTAACATGAGTACCGCGCCGATATTTCGGGTGGTATTGCAAAGATTTAGCGTGGCATTGGCCAGCATATCATCAAGTGGACTTAAGTGGGGGATGATAGAGAAGATAGGGGTGATAGGGAAGATAGCCGCCATAACGCCCGCAGCAACGGTTCCAGCACGAACGCGGTGATCGCTAATGCCACTTTGGGCAAACAACAGGGTAAGACATATACCCAAGTTAAGTAAACAAAAGCCCGCAAGTTGCGGGCTTTTGGGGTGATGAAGCTTATGGCTTAAATTTTGTAACTCATGCTCAGCATGATCATCTGAGCGGTGTAGTCATGGCTGTTGCTGCCAAAGCCTACGACGTTCCAGATCCCATCAACGGCGATATCATTGGCGGCATCATTATCTTTATAGTTCTCAACTTTGTAATCTAAACGCAGCGCCATTTTCTCGCTGGCTTGATATTGAGCATATAAGTTAATGTTATGCACTTTGGCAAAATAATCGCCATAGTCGCTGGTGATATCTTTTCTGACTTGGGTGTTACTGTCGGAGTCGGAATAGGTATAATCTACGCCTAAACGTAACTTGTTTTCGAGCAAGTTGTTATAGCTTAAACCTGCACCGAGCACATCAACCGTATCTTCGATTGAGCTGAACCAAGTGGGTGCGCCATCTTTGCTGCCAACTTGCGCTTGATCCGATTCAATGATTTGATGATTGTAGAATGCGCTCGCCAGCAAATCAGCGGTGATCATATAGCTGATATTGGCATCATAGCTGGTGTCTTTGGACTCTGTTAAGCCAATGACAGTCTCGCTGTAGTCATCGAATGCATAACGGGCACCGACATCAATGGGTAGGCTGTCGATGGGCGAGTGAGAGATGCGTGCTTCCACTTGGGTTCTGTCACGGTTAGCCAGATTGTACTTACGCAGCAGGCTGTTGGTTTCAGATGAAGTCCACTCTGAAGCTTGATAACGCGAGCCATCACGTTGACCGTAACTGCCCTTAACCCACATATCCCAAGTCTCGAAGCTGTTGACACGTAAACGGGCCCAAAC
>JBOFUF010000373.1:0-7190 GCA_051652445.1 Shewanella sp. | reverse complement strand
AGGTTCACTCCTGTTTGTCACTCCTCGCCCCGGTACTATTTCTCCTTGGTCTTCAAAAGCCACTGATATCGCGCACAATTGTGGCCTTGATAAAGTGAAGCGTTTGGAGCGAGGCGTTGCATATTATGTTCAGTCAGATGTACTGACAGTGTCTCAGCAGCAAGCCTTAAATTCACTGTTGCACGATCGCATGGTTGACATCATGCTTGATGATTTTGCTAAAGCCGATGTGTTATTTAAACGCACTGAGCCTACGCCGTTTAAAAGCGTCAATATTCTTGGGGAAGGTCGCCGCGCACTGGAAGTGGCTAACACGGTATTGGGCCTTGCCTTAGCCGAAGATGAAATCGACTATTTAGTCGAGAACTTCGTTCGCTTAGGCCGTAATCCCCATGACATCGAATTAATGATGTTTGCTCAGGCGAACTCTGAGCATTGTCGTCATAAGATTTTTAACGCAGATTGGACTATTGACGGTGAAGTTCAGCCTAAGTCATTGTTCAAGATGATCAAGAACACTTTTGAAACCACGCCTGATCACGTGTTATCTGCCTACAAAGATAACGCCGCTGTGATGGAAGGTTCGGTAGCGGGTCGTTTTTTCCCCGATCCTGATGGAGTGTATCACTACCACACTGAACCTATGCACATTCTGATGAAAGTGGAAACCCACAACCATCCCACCGCCATTAGTCCTTTCCCCGGTGCTGCTACTGGCTCGGGTGGTGAAATCCGTGATGAAGGGGCAACGGGGCGAGGCTCTAAACCTAAAGCGGGTTTAACCGGCTTTAGCGTATCCAATTTAAACATCCCGGGTTTTGTGCAACCATGGGAAGGTCATTACGGTAAGCCAGATCGTATCGTGAGTGCGCTGGATATCATGACCGAAGGCCCATTAGGCGGCGCGGCGTTTAATAACGAGTTTGGTCGCCCTGCACTGGTGGGGTATTTTCGTACTTACGAGCAGGAAGTCAGCAGCCATAACGGCGTTGAAGTCCGCGGTTACCACAAGCCGATTATGTTAGCCGGTGGCTTAGGTAATATTCGTGCAGAGCATGTGCAAAAGGGTGAGATCACCGTTGGCGCTAAGCTGATTGTGCTCGGTGGCCCTGCGATGAACATAGGTCTGGGCGGTGGGGCCGCTTCGTCTATGGCATCGGGTCAATCGAGCGAAGACTTAGATTTTGCTTCAGTACAACGTGAAAACCCAGAAATGGAACGTCGTTGTCAGGAAGTGATTGACCGCTGTTGGCAGCTTGGTGATAAAAACCCGATCCAATTTATCCACGATGTGGGCGCGGGCGGTTTGTCGAACGCTTTCCCAGAACTGGTCAATGACGCCGAGCGTGGCGGTGTATTTAATCTGCGTAATGTGCCTTCGGATGAGCCAGGCATGAGCCCGCTGGAAATCTGGTGTAACGAATCACAAGAGCGTTATGTGATGTCAGTTGCCCCTGAAAACCTCGCGCTATTTACTGCCATCTGTGAGCGTGAACGTGCGCCATTTGCGGTGGTGGGTGAAGCAACGGCGGAAAAATATTTAACGCTTAGCGACAGCCATTTCGATAATAATCCTATCGATTTACCGCTCGAAGTCTTATTAGGCAAAGCACCTAAGATGAGCCGCGATGTGGTATCGGCTAAAGCGGTATCACCCGCGCTTAAGCAAGATAACATTGATGTTAAAGACGCGGTTAAACGCGTACTGAGCTTGCCTACGGTCGCGGATAAAAGCTTCCTTATCACCATTGGCGACCGCAGCGTAACCGGTTTAGTTAACCGTGATCAAATGGTGGGTCCATGGCAAGTACCGGTAGCCGATTGCGCGGTCACAGCGGCAAGCTTTGATACCTACGCCGGTGAAGCTATGTCTCTGGGCGAGCGTACACCGCTGGCACTGCTTGATTTTGGCGCCTCTGCCCGTATGGCAGTGGCTGAATCAATCATGAACATTGCCGGTGCCGATATTGGTTCATTTAAGCGTATCAAGCTTTCTGCCAACTGGATGTCTGCTGCGGGTCACCCCGGTGAGGATGCAGGTCTTTATGAAGCGGTGAAAGCCGTGGGTGAAGAACTGTGTCCAGAGTTGAATCTGACCATTCCGGTCGGTAAAGACTCTATGTCGATGAAGACCGCATGGCAGCAAGATGGCGCAGATAAAACCGTGACGTCGCCGATGTCATTGGTGATTACTGCTTTTGGCGTGGTGCAAGATATTCGCAATACAGTAACGCCAGAGCTGCGCACAGATAAAGGCGAAACGTCTTTATTGTTAGTGGATTTAGGGGCAGGCAAGAATCGTTTAGGCGGTTCTTGTTTAGCTCAAGTGTTCGGTGAGTTGGGCGATATTGCGCCGGATCTTGACGATGCTGCACTGCTGCGCGGATTCTTTGAAACCATGCAAAACCTGGTGGCGAAGCAGTCAGTTATCGCTTACCACGACCGTAGCGACGGTGGTTTATTCACGACCTTAGTAGAAATGGCGTTTGCGGGTAATACAGGCTTAGACATAGATGTAGAAGACTTGCAGGGCACTGATTTAGAACGGCTCTTTAATGAAGAGCTCGGCGCTGTACTGCAAGTAAGCCGTGACAATGCGGCGAAAATTGCCGCTCAGTTTGCTATCGCTGGCGTGCCTTGCCATGTGATTGGGACTCTAGCCGATGATCAACGCATCACTATTAACGATGGCGTGCGTGAAATCTTCAGTGATAGCCGTGTAGCACTGCGTACTGTGTGGTCCGAAACCACCTATCGCATGCAAGCTTTGCGCGATAACCCTGGCTGCGCGCTTGAAGAGTTCAAACTTAAGCAAGATGAAACGGATGTAGGCTTAACGGTTAACTTAAGTTTTGAGCCAAGCACTGATGTTGCCGCGCCTTACATTCTTAAAGGTGTTGCGCCTAAGATGGCGATTTTGCGTGAGCAGGGCGTTAACTCCCATGTAGAAATGGCGGCCGCCTTTGATCGCGCAGGCTTTGAAAGCCGTGATGTGCACATGTCGGACATTTTATCTGGCCGTATCAGCCTCGATGAGTTCCAAGGCCTAGTGGCCTGTGGTGGCTTCTCCTACGGTGACGTATTAGGCGCCGGTGAAGGTTGGGCTAAATCGATTTTGTTTAATGAACGTGCCCGCGATGAGTTTTCACGTTTCTTTGAACGTGATTCAAGCTTTGCCCTCGGTGTGTGTAACGGTTGTCAAATGTTATCTAACCTGAAAGAAATCATTCCAGGCAGTGAACATTGGCCACGTTTTGTGCGCAATCGTTCAGAGCGTTTCGAAGCGCGTTTCAGCTTAGTCGAAGTGCAACAGAGCCCGTCGTTACTTTTCCAAGGTATGGCGGGTTCTCGTATGCCCATTGCGGTATCCCACGGCGAAGGTTTGGCTGAGTTTGCTAGCCCTGAAGCGCTGGCGATTGCCGAAGCGTCTGGCACGATTGCCCTGCGTTTTGTCAATGGCAAGGGGGATATCGCGACTCAGTATCCACAAAATCCGAACGGCTCACCTAATGGCTTGACGGGGATTTGTACCACCGATGGCCGTGTGACGCTGATGATGCCGCACCCAGAGCGGGTATTCAGAACTGTCGCGAACTCTTGGCATCCAGATACTTGGGGTGAAGACAGTCCTTGGATGCGGATGTTCCGCAATGCGCGAGTTAGCTTAGGTTAACGCTGAACTCAATCGCTTTTACCTTTGTAAAGAGGGCAGAGTGGGTTCATAACCGAATGAAAAGGAGCGATAATTTCGCTCCTTTTTTCATATTTAAAATGCGCCGTATGCAAGTTCTTGTTTTTGAAAGTGTTAATGGTGGTTGCAAATGCTTCAATAGACTAACGTGTTAATATCGCTACTTAAATCGACAAGTCTTTATTAATGGGTGTGTTGCTAACTTGGCACTCACGCTGATATTTGATTGATGACGGGGGTCGTAGGCGTAGATCGTGGTTTTAACATAAAAAAAGCCCCCAATCTCAGAGAGAGTGGGGGCACGTTTTGCGCTAACAAAACTTCAATTTAATGCAATAAACTTCACGAGTTATTCGGGGAATTATTTCAGCCCATTGGCTGTATAAAGTTCAACAAAAACACGTTTGTAGCTGTTAACCAGACGTTCAAATAATTGAGTCATATCGATATCTCCACACCAAAAGTTAGTACCTATGTGCGCGAAGTTGGTCTTGGCTGGGCTACGACACCAGTTTTACCAAATTGTCTCCTTAACACCGGACACATATTAAACAACACAAGAGAGTTTCTCAAACGAGAAAAAATACAAAAATTCATTATTTAAACTAATGTATTTTTGTTGCTGGTTATCGGCTTCAGTGCTTTTATTTTATTATTAATTGATTTTAAATGGTTTATTTTTGTTTTCACTTAGGGGTTTAACGTTCTTCCTTTAGTTAATTTGTTGCACTATTCATTGTTTGTGGTGTTTTTTTGCTGTTGGGGTTATTTTTGCTTGCTGATGGGCAAAAACATGACTTTATGATAATTAATAGTCGCTCACTACTCTTGTTTTATCTGATTGTCAACCTTCTCTGGTGGTGAAGTGTGTGCCTCACCGCAAAACCCACCGAATCCCCTGAGTTTGATTGATTTACATCAAAGCGAGGTGGTATAAAACAGCCACAAATGAAAACGAGTAAATATCTTAATTATCTGATGTTTATATTGATGACATCATTTGAACGATTGAGTGGTAGGGAGTCGGTCTTAGTTGTTTGTGATTCAGTGACTCTTGTCTCAATATACCGCGGATATAGGTACTTATTAGCCTTTGCTGCTTAGAACTAATGCAAAACAGTAAATTTAACGGTTTATACTGATTTCAGATATAAACATGAAATGAAACCACACTTTCCTACAAAGGCACTTGCTGTGATTGACATGGGTTTTGTCATAGCAATTGGACGCACCAAGTAAGGAGTCACCGATGATTGTTGAAGAGGTTGTTGATCTATCGCGGTTGCAGTTTGCGCTGACAGCTATGTATCACTTCCTATTTGTTCCCTTGACGTTGGGGTTAGCATTTTTGCTGGCTATCATGGAATCACTGTATGTGATGACAGATAAACAAATATATAAAGATATGACGAAGTTCTGGGGTAAGTTATTTGGTATTAACTTTGCTCTGGGTGTTTCAACGGGTTTAGCGATGGAGTTCCAGTTCGGTACTAACTGGTCTTATTACTCCCATTATGTAGGTGATATTTTTGGTGCTCCACTGGCCATCGAAGGGCTAATGGCCTTCTTCCTTGAATCTACCTTTGTGGGTATGTTCTTTTTTGGTTGGGATCGCTTCTCCAAACGCCAACATTTAGCGGTGACTTGGTTAGTGGCATTGGGTTCTAACCTATCAGCTCTGTGGATTTTAGTGGCAAACGGTTGGATGCAGAACCCTGTGGGTAGTGTGTTCAATTACGAAACCATGCGCATGGAAATGACCAGTTTTGCTGACGTGATATTTAACCCAGTGGCCCAAGTGAAATTTGTTCACACTGTGGCATCGGGTTATGTTGCCGGTGCCATGTTTGTGCTGGCGATCAGTGCTTATTACATCCTCAAGAAACGTGACTTACCTTTTGCGCGTCGCTCGTTTGCTATCGCGGCAAGCTTTGGTATGGCATCGATTCTGTCCGTTATCGTGTTAGGTGACGAATCGGGTTATAAAGTCGGAGAAGTACAGCGCGTTAAGTTAGCGGCGATTGAGGCTGAGTGGCACACTGAGCCAGCGCCTGCGGCCTTTACAGCAGTAGGCTTCCCAAATCAAGAAACCATGGAAACCGATTATGCAATTAAGATCCCTTTTGCAATGGGTATTATTGCCACACGTTCGTTAGACGAACAAGTGACGGGTATACATGATTTAATCGCTGAACATGAAGTGCGTATCCGCAACGGTATGCAAGCTTATGGTATGTTACTGAAACTTCGTGCCGGTGAAGAGACGCCTGAGCTGCGTACGGCTTTTGAAGCGGCTAAAGTAGATTTGGGTTATGGACTATTACTCAAGCGTTATACGGATAAGGTTGTTGATGCTACTGACGAGCAGATTAAAGCGGCAGCAAAGGATTCGATTCCCAATGTGGCCCCGATGTTCTGGAGCTTCCGTGTGATGGTTGGCTTAGGTTTTGTTATGCTGTTTGTGTTTGCTGCGGCATTCTGGCAAAGCACTCGTCACCAAATTGAAGAGAAAAAGTGGGTTCTTAAAGCTGCGCTTTATAGTTTGCCCTTGCCTTGGATTGCGATTGAATGTGGCTGGTTTGTGGCTGAATATGGTCGTCAGCCTTGGACTATTTCTGAAGTATTACCGACGTTTTTGTCAGCCTCAAGTTTAACGCCAGGTGACCTGTGGTTCAGTATTGTATCGATTAGTTTATTTTATACTGTGCTGCTGGTGATTGAAGTGTTCTTGATGTTGAAATTTACTCGTATTGGACCAAGCAGTCTAAAAACGGGTCGTTATCACTTCGAGACTAATGCTTCACAAAACTAGAAGCCTAAACAGAGGATTTCATTATGTTTGATTATGAAATGTTAAGAGTAATCTGGTGGGCTCTGATCGGCGTACTGTTCATCGGATTTGCGGTCACAGATGGGTTTGATATGGGTGTGGGTGCCCTACTACCGATCATTGGTAAAGATGATACAGAGCGCCGCATTATGGTCAACACTATCGCTCCCCATTGGGACGGTAATCAAGTGTGGCTCATTACCGCAGGTGGCGCGTTATTTGCGGCTTGGCCTATGGTGTATGCCGTCTCGTTTTCAGGCTTCTATGTTGCCATGATGTTAGTGCTGTTTGCACTCTATATGCGTCCCGTAGGTTTCGATTATCGTTCGAAAATTGAAAACCCAAAATGGCGTAAATCGTGGGATTGGGCCTTATTTGTGGGTGGATTTGTTCCTCCGCTGATTATCGGTGTTGCCTTTGGTAATTTATTGCAAGGTGTACCATTTGATTTTGATGAGCTGCTACGAGCAACCTACCATGGTGGTTTCTTTGGTTTATTAAATCCATTTGGGCTACTCGCGGGCTTAGTCTGTGTCAGTATGTTTATGATGCAAGGCGCGGCATGGCTGCAAATGAAGACCGAGAGTGAATTACGGGTTCGTGCTACTAAAGCGACTCAAATCTGTGGTTTGTTAGTTGCGGTGTTATTTGCTGGCGCTGGAGTGTGGT
>JBOFUF010000372.1:0-20615 GCA_051652445.1 Shewanella sp. | reverse complement strand
TCGGCAAATAACCGCAATCGCCATAAATGGCCTTGCCTAAAGTGGGCGATTATTCCGTTGCCATCAGCCGCGCAATCCTGCACCTTCAGGTTGTTTGAGTTCAGTAATGATGGCTCATCATTACTGAACTCACTGATAGTTGCGCTGATGATATTGGCTAAAAAGAGTGTAAACTGAAGATGTGTACGATTGTTATTCTGAGTGTTTGGTAACGGCGGTGTCATATCATCAGCATAGGATTTTCGGCGTTATAGTGAGCCAAAAAATAGTATGGATGCTTTTTAGTGTGGGGCTCTATGGCGTGGGAGCTTGTTTGTGGATTTCGACTGCGTTTATCGCTGCTACTGCTGGGATGCCTTTACCTCCTCAAGTTGCAGGATGAGTGTCAATGCAACAGTGGCCTAGGGTATTCACAGGTTTCTACCGTTGGTGCATTTTTGCTGTCCATCTATCCTATTTAGGGGTACTTCTAAGGTTAAGTTTATTAAGCTTATCTTTGTTTTTTGCTCAACTATCTCCCGCATTAGCCCAAGTGTTAAAGCCAGTTTTGGACTGGAAAAACACCGCTTACATAACCCAAGCATTCAGTGACATTGCCCTACAAAATGAGTATGACATTACCAAACAGCGCGTGCGTAAGTGGCTCATACCAATAAGAGTATTTATCGAACATCAAGTGGGTGATGAGGCGCTGCATACCCAATTAGTGTTGATGCACTTAACCCACTTAGCTCAGATCACTCGCCTCGATATTCAACTGGTCAATACGCTCGCGAAGGCCAATCTACACTTAGTTTTTACTCGTCAGTCCCTATGGGAGGGGGAAGTTGATCGATTAATGGGGCCGCGTTCGGCAAAACATGTCTATGGCTCTGTGTGCATGGCAAGATTTGCTCTTAATTCACGGCAGGAAATTGAGCGTGCTTGGATTGTTATTCCCGTTGATCAAGCCAAAATGCACGGTAAGTTGGTAGCTTGCATAGTGGAAGAAATGACTCAAGTACTCGGTTTACCCAATGATTCAGATAAAGTATTCCCCTCCATTTTTAATGACAAAACCCCGCAGGATTTACTCACAGGGCTTGATTTTATTTTACTTAAATTACTCTATAGCCCGAGTGTGCGTGTTGGAATGACGGCCGCTGAAGTCAAACAACCTTTGCAAGTTTTGCTCGAACAATGGCAGCGTGATGGCACTATTACTCATGCTGGCAAAACAGTTCGTCAAGGTCAGTTATATCCACTATTAGGTTATTAATCGCTAATCGTTACGGTTAAAGTCGGCATGATTTGAATGCGACTAATTAATTATTTTTGTTTTAGAAGTAAGGGAATAATCTATCCTTAAGATGACATAACCCCCTAGGAGAGACATCATGCGAATGACATTGCAGTTTTTAGGTGCAACAGAGGAGGTGACTGGTTCATGTCATTTACTTTCAGTTGGTCATGAACACTTATTGCTCGATTGTGGCTTGATTCAAGGCGGTAAAGCGGATGAACTGCGTAATCATGATCCCTTTGCGTTCGATCCTGAATCTATTTCCGCGGTTGTGCTCAGCCATGCTCATATTGATCATTCGGGGCGTTTACCTTTGCTCGCTAAATCAGGTTTTGATGGGCCTATTTACACTCATAAAGCCACGGCTGAGCTCTGTGCCATCATGCTTAAGGATGCCGCTATGCTGCAGACCCGCGATACAGAAAGGGTGAATAAGAAGCGCGCTAAACATGATCTTGAACCGCTGGAACCTCTATTTACCGTTGAAGATGCAGAGCAAGCCATTAAGCAATTTGTACCATTAGAGTACGGTCAATTGACTCAGATCATTCCACATGTGGATATTTGCTTATCGGATGCTGGGCATATTTTAGGTTCAGCCTTAGTCGAGTTGTGGTTAGGTGAGGGCGCATCCCAGAAGAAAATCGTCTTTAGTGGTGATCTTGGTCGTGCAGGTATGCCGATTTTACGTAATCCGACCTTAGTGGATACGGCTGATTTAGTCTTAATGGAAAGTACCTATGGCAATCGTTTCCATCGCAGCTGGACGGATACATTAACCGAGTTAAAAGCCATTTTTGCTAAGGCCGTTAACGAGAGCCAAGGTAATATATTGCTACCCGCTTTTTCAGTTGGACGGGCGCAGGAGCTATTATATCTTTTTCATTTATATGCTAAAGAGTGGGGTCTTTCTCGTTGGAGGATTTGCCTAGATAGCCCTATGGCGATTGAGGCAACGCGCGTTTATGTCAATAATTATCCTCTAATGGATGATGACTTTAAGCGCTTTACACGCCAACACCCTGGGCAGCATCCCCTGCTTTCAAGTGCCGAGTTTATTCAGACAACCGAAGAGTCTATTGCGCTAAATAATGTGCATAAGGGATTGATTATTATTGCGGGCAGCGGCATGTGTAACGGTGGGCGTATCCGTAGTCATTTAGAACACAATCTATGGCGATCTGAATGCGATGTGATCATCTGTGGTTATCAAGCGCTTGGAACCCCTGGGCGTGCATTGGTTGATGGAGTAAAGGAGCTGACTATTCACGGCAACAGCATTAAAGTCGCTGCTAAGTTACACACAGTGGGCGGACTTTCAGCCCATGCTGATCAAGCGGAGTTATTACATTGGTATCGACACTTTGAAGGTCAACCGCCGCTGATTTTAGTTCACGGAGAACCCAAAGCACAGCATGGGTTAGTCGATGTGATCAACCAAGATCCTGAGACTAAACCTAAGGCCATTGGGATCGCAACTCATGGGGAACGACTAGATTTAACAGCACTGCCACAGTTAGTGTGGATGAACTAAAAATAGCGTAGAAAGTGATTAAACGTTGCTGGGGTATGCCATTCCATTCACTTTGCTGTGCGTCATTGGATTCGCCAAGAGCATTTAGTTTTATAAAAAAGCTCATCCCGTAGTGGTGAGCTTTCTTTATTTTTAAATCAATCAGATTAGAGGGTTAGTCCGAGTTGTTATCAAACTCAGTATCATCGAGTAACTCAAAAGCTGGGGTGATATTAGGAACATCTTTAAATAACCGAGTAAAGTGACGTTGTACGCCTTTCAAATCGATTCCCGCTAAGCCTGAGGCAAAACCAAACCAAGCATAAAGACCGCTAAAGTTATCAAACATAGGCGGTAGATATTTAGGTGTAGTTAGAATACCTTCTTGGCAAGCTTGATACAGCACTGGAATATCTTCGATTGCTAATTTGCCGAGGAACAGCATAGGGATAAGTTCTGGAAGGCCGGAAGTGATGGCGCTGCGGATAAAGTTAATATTTTCCACATAGCCACGCACATAAGAGATATCCTTGGTGAAAAAACTGCCACCTTCGACCATGCCACCGCGGAAAACCCTTTGAGTTACCCGATAACTGTCCTTTGCACTGAGATTTAATCCTTTGAAATAATTGAATACCTCAATAAAATCGGCACCATTTTCTGCCATGTCAACAGCAGCAACACGATCGCTAATTCGGCGGGCTCGTCCCGGATTTGAACTTAGCGTTAGCATTTCGAGCAACACGGCTAGCCCTTCTTGGGTTGCTGCTACGCGAGGAGAACCGACACTGAGCCAAGTGGCGTGGGGCTGTGCTCGGCCGTTAAGTGTCGTGCCAACATGTACCCAGCCTTCGTGAACCTCATATACATTAAGATCTGATTCGCTGAACATCGCTTTACTATTGAGCTTAACAGTATCGCCACCTACTGCAGCATCAGAGACGATGCCATCACTCAGGCGCACGCGCATATCATCGCTATGGAAGTACTTTTCTAAGCGTTGACTGAGCACGTTAACCGCCTCTGGCGCGCTAATAATCTTAGGGTGATGTTTATTCATGTGCCTCGCCGCGGGTAGCGAGAAAATATAGCTGAGTTTATCGCCTAATTGGCGCAAGGTATGGCGATCGCCATGCAGTTTATGGCTAGCACTGCCGTACAATTCTTGGCTGAGTTTACCAAAAGTTGGATTGCCTCTGTTTTGTAACATATCGACGACAAGGCGATATTGATCGACGTTTGCCACTAATATTTTGCCGAGTTTATCGCGCTTACCCAAACGGCTATGGATGTCCTGCTTTAGGGAGATGAGCTCAGTTTGGGTTTTGGTAGGATCAAAAGGTAAAGCAATGTTTTGATAAAACGCTTGCTTGATAGCCGGAAGTACCGTGCCCTTATTAGACAGAAATCGCTCTTCCATTTCTCGTGGCCATTTTATGGCATCTAAAATTTTTATTGGCGCTTGAATGCGAATTAATTCATCGGAAAAACGGCGTAGATCTTGTTGATACTGGGCTAATGACTCAGACATTCCCGTATATCCTGCAGGTGATTTCAGCGAGAGAGATATGGCTAATCATAGCCTTAAATCATCATTATTCATATTAATTCTAAAGCGAGTTTAGAAAGTATGCTGATGAAATACATTGATTTTTTCTTTATGCGTCCTCATTGAAACCTCCCTGGTAGCGATAGCCGTTTAGAGGTTATGCATTTCAACGTTGAATCTGCCGCCTAAAGTCAGATGCAGATGACACTTTTACTCCATTTTGAAATTCATCGTCTTGATGAGACATAGCCAATAGAGAGTGTGCAAAATGAGTGATCGTTTACCACTGTTAGCCGTTGTGGTCTGCTTTTTTGGATAGGGCGGGATTAAACCAAAGCCACATTCAGTATCGAGGGCGGGATGTGGCATTCGATTTTAATAGGTAAAACGCGATGAGTTTTATCAAATGTTCTATGGCTTAGTTGATAACCCTGATTATTTTTACCTTGAAATAGCGAGATAATAAGTTAGAAAAAATCGTCATCGCCTAATGCACGTTTTAATTCTGCACGCTCGAGGTAGTCTTCTAAACGCTTCTTGATTTCGCGTCGATGTTGCATTACTTCGGCGGCTTTACTGTTTCTCGGTGTGGTCATAGCCTCGAGTTCAGCATCGTTGGGCACGACTTCGATAATGTGAGCCATAACGAATTCCTCTTGTTGTTCCTAATAACGTTCTAACTAAAAAGAGTATGGTAGAAAAGCAAATAATTTTGTGAGTGAGGGTAAAAAAAATTTCCCATGAGCGGAATGGTTGAGCTTGTTACTATTTAGTGAGTTCGAGATTGCAAGTTAACGGCATAATAATTTCGTCTGGTGAGGAGTATTTTATTGCTTTACACTTACTGATAGTCAACTATCTGGCTCTTTTCCTGTCGCTGTACTTTTGGTGCCACAGAACGGTTTATTCACTTATGCTTAAGTTGGTCACTCAGCAATGAAAATAGGTATTTTATCCCAATTCCCTCAGTTGTATTCGACACAACGTTTAGTCGCGACTTGCCAAAGTCGTGGACATGAAGCTGTGGTGATCAATACGCTGAATTGTTATATGAATATTAATTCCATCAAACCGAGCATTCATTACGAAGGTACTGAATTGGTTGGATTTGATGCGATTATTCCTCGAATCCACGCTAGCGTGACTTTTTATGGTTGTGCTGTTGTGCGTCAGTTCGAAATGATGGGTGTGTATGCGGCGAATGATTCAATTTCGATATCGCGTTCGCGGGACAAATTGCGGGCATTACAATTACTTTCCCGTAAAGGAATTGGCATGCCAGTGACAGGTTTTGCCAATAAGCCGAATGATATCCCTGATTTGATCAATATGGTGGGTGGCGCTCCGCTAGTGATTAAATTACTCGAAGGCACCCAAGGGATTGGTGTTGTACTCGCCGAGACCAAAACGGCTGCTGAGAGTGTAATAGAAGCATTCTTAGGACTTAAAGCGAACATCTTAGTGCAGGAATACATTAAAGAATCCAATGGCAGTGATATTCGTTGTTTTGTTGTCGGTGATAAGGTCATCGCCTCTATGAAGCGCCAAGGTCCCGAAGGGGATTTTCGTTCTAATTTGCATTTAGGTGGCAGTGGTGAGAGGGTTAAAATTACTGCGGTGGAGCGAAAGATGGCTATTGCAGCGGTGAAGGCGATGGGATTGGTAGTCGCTGGAGTCGATATTTTACGATCTAACCGTGGACCTTTAATTCTTGAGGTTAATTCGGCGCCAGGCATTGAAGGGATTGAGCAAACAACTGGGATTTCAGTGACGGAGCCCATTATTGAATATATCGAGAAAATGGTTGTGGCCCGTAAAACAAACCGGTCAATTATTGCCTAAAAGGTGATTGTGATAAAACG
This sequence comes from Shewanella sp., assembly GCA_051652445.1. Taxonomy (GTDB): domain Bacteria; phylum Pseudomonadota; class Gammaproteobacteria; order Enterobacterales; family Shewanellaceae; genus Shewanella. Next base: position 14,409 of record JBOFUF010000372.1, on the reverse strand, counting down.
ACGCCACTTTTTAAGGTGGCGTTTTTTATGCTAAGCCTAAATGTAAGGCTTTAGAGGTCAAAACTGTAGGAATATCCGAGTACCAGTTTGGCGTCATCATCAGTGAGATCGGTATCTGAGACCATAAATGACACTGTGCCTATGCTGGTCTCTGCGCTGAGCGTCACGTTATAGTCGGCATAATTATCTTCGACAAACCAAGATTGGACGACATCACCGTTTGAGTAACCATAGTGTATTGATAAATTGAGCTTTTCAGTGAGAGGTACGGATACCGTCGCGGCAAGATAACGGAGATCTTTATTATCTAAAGGCTCGGCGGCCAGATCGTCACCGGCATTGATGACTTGGGAGTAAGCAAGCTCGAGCCATTTCCACGTAACAGCGGCATGGAGCTCACCAAAATCAATACTGCCTGGCGCATCTGGATAGGCGTAGTAGAGATAGCCAAAGTCGTAGCTGATGTCTTCGGTAATGCTGCCGCCATAACCCGCGTAGAGGTCAAGCTCGTAGCTAGTATCATCACCAAAATCCACATTCGATGCCCAAGTGCCCGCATAAAATCCAGAATCATGGCCATAGTCAAGGCCACCTTGGATGGCGACCGCATCGTTAGTTTGGGTCACGCCGCGCCATAGGTAATTAGAGCTACCGCCAATGTTGCCTGATACGGCTGCAAAGACGTTGTTTGCCAGCAACATTCCCGTCGATAAGACCAAAACGCTATACAGTGATTTTTTCATGATCATCCCCTCGATTGACTTATTTGTCGATTCACCATTGGCATACTTAAACTAAGTTGTGCTCATTAGTGCATCTTGGTTTTTTCTAAGGGATGATTTGCTAATCACATGCCACTATTACAAAGCAATGTAAAACAAGGCATTAGAACTCTTGATGTTAATGGGATCTTTTTGTTTGCTAGTTTACAGGGCAGAGATGCACTCTTATTGTGCGAAAACATTCAGTGTTTTATTGGCGAAAGGCAAAAAAAACGCCTCACAATGGAGGCGTTGTATTGAATTTTATAGTTTAGTTTACGCTGTCACGTAGGGTTTTACCCGCTTTAAACTTAGGCACTGTTGCTTCAGCAATTTGAATTTCTTTACCGGTTTGTGGGTTACGGCCAGTGCGAGCGGCACGAGTCGCAGTTTCAAAAGAACCAAAGCCTACGATAGAGATTTTGTCACCATTTTTCATTGATTCGGTAATTGCGGCTTCGAAAGACTTTAATGCGCGCGCGGCTTCTACTTTTGTTAGAGAGGCATTTTCTGCCATTTTGGCGATAAGTTCAGTTTTGTTCATTTTTATTGTCTCTTCTTTCCGTAGATTTATTTGAGATAAGCGTGCCTAACATGCCATAAGGTTTAACGCTTGGAAAGCCTTTTGCGTCAAGCGTACCGTCAGATATTCAGTAAAGCGCAGAATATTTACTGAGTTCGTGACTTAGGTTTTATTCTGGTTTTATTCTTCTAACAGTTGATAGAGTAATTTTTTAACAAGTTTGGGTTCAAAGGGTTTGTCACATAAGGCATTTACACCCGCTTGGGACACATTGCTCAGGTGGGTATCGCTGGCTTCAGAAGACACCATCAAGATGGGAATGTGCGATTGTTGGCTTTCATTGCGGATAAATTGTGTCAGAGCGAGTCCATCTACACTCGGCATGTTGTAATCCGTGATGACTAAATCGAACAGATTGTGTTTCATTAACGCTATGGCTTGCGCGCCATCCTCGGCCTCGGTAATGAGCTTTATCCCTAAGTTACCAATAGTGCGTTTAATGACATTCCTTGCCATACGGCTATCATCGACCACTAATACACGTACATCCTGCACATCAAAATTGCTGAGGTCGAGTTCATCGTGGCTGAGTAAATCGACCGTGGCATTTAACGCTGTGGCTAAATGGTCGGCACTGAAGGGCTTGGGCAGGATAGCGACCACACCCGATTGGCGGAATATTTCAAGTTGCTCACGGCGACATTCGCTCGATACCAGCATAAATTGAATTTCTTTGCAGTCAGTATTGGCTCTTATATAGCCCAATAGGTCTATAGCGGTGCCATCTTCGAAATGCATGGCGCTCGCAATAAGGTCAGGTTTATGGCGAGCAATAATATCTTTAGCTGCTTCTATATTTTCTGCGGTTTGAATGTTGAGAACGCCCTCTTGTTGTAAGCGCTGAATAATAATTCGACGCTGTGTATCTGAAGGTTCTACTAAAAGAATGGAAAGTTCGCTGGGCGATAAATGGCTCATAGTCTACTTCAAGTTAAGGGTCGTAAGTATTTTACTGGGTAGCTAAGCTACGCTATTAATAATAGCAAAAAATGTCAATTACTGAGTTTGGCGGGTCAAATAGTGGTTCGTGATCTTAGAAAATGCGATCCAATACTGCATGAGTAAAATAACCATAATACTCACTGTGAGTGGCAGCATAGGAATATTATGACCAGAAACAATCACTTTGACATCCTCAGGGGTAATACGATAAGCAATAATTGCTGTAATACCCAGAGCTGAGAATCCTAAGGTTTGCAGGCCAATATAAATCTTCAATACTACGCTAGACCACGGCGCTTGCATGAGTATACCGACCAAAACGGGCAGCACGCCTAGAGTGAATATATCAAAGGATTGAGTCATTACAGCACGCCAAAGTGCAGCAATGCTGAAGAGGCAATATAAAATGATGAGTAGTATAAGACGTTTAGGCATAGCTTGAAGTATAGATCAGTAGCAAAGAAGATGAGCAAGTGTAGGAAATGCCCTAATCCGCGTCTAGTATAACCGTCATATCGTGTAGAATATGCCTTTTTGCTAGAGGCTCTAATAGGTGACGTTTATGACAGAAGTTGAGTTTTGGGGTTTAGTCACGCGAACACAAGCGGCGCAATCACAGGAGTCTTTGACTCAAGCACTGAAGCAGAAACTTGCCGAATTGAGTGATGAAGAGTTAAAAGCGTTCGATAAAATGTTTGGTCAGCAGATGCGCCGTAGTTATTTGTGGTCTGTTTGGGGGGCGGCTTACATTATTACGGGCTGTGATTCTGAATATGCCTTTGCCGAGTTCAGGTGTTTTTTGATTTCACTTGGTAAAGAAATCTACGATGCTGTCGTTAATCAGCCTGATACTCTCGCGCGTTTAGCGGCTTGGCCAGAGCGAGATGCCTATGCTTATCCTTTTGTGGATGAATACGACCTTATCGCTGGGCAATTATACGAAGATAGAACCGGTGAGGAATTGCCTTTTATGCCCTCTGGCCAGGCGACGCCGGTGGGTAAAAAGTTTAGCGCTAAGCCCAAGGATTTAAAGCGGCAATATCCTGAATTGAGCACTCGTTTCCCGTTCTAATGTTGGGTATATCTGATGAGCTTAGGCAAGAACCAAGGTAAATCTGACGTTTAATCTGCTCGCGCTAACTGGCGTGCTCTTAAGCAGGAAGGAAACAACTGTTACGGTGAGAGCCTTGTTTATTTTACATATTGAACCGATATAGGATGCTTAGTTAGCGCTCATTCTTCATATCTTCACATTGAAATCCTTGCTTGCGTGTATCGAACTGGCACATAGAGCCACATTCCCAAGGTACATCGTCATAGAAGGCTGATTGTTCGCGTGCAAAATCACGACAGGTATTATAGCTGTTAAAGTTATCTGTTTTTTTATAGTTTCCAGAATTATAGCCATGGCTGTAGATAAAGGCAGACCAGGTTTTAGGGCCAGTATTTTTGTTACTTGGGGAGATAAACCAAATCGCACTAACGACGCAGGTAAACAGGATAAGAATGAACACAGGTACAACGGGGAATTTCATTTTTTGATTAAATTAAGTGGTCATGTAAACAATAGCGGAAGGATAGCGCTTTTTTAAGCGTTATGCGCGTAGAATGTTCACAAATTGATAACCATGCACGTGTTTAGTGCAGTTTAGATAAAAAAGAGACGGATTGATTGTGGGAATTAATTAATATTAACTAATTTATACAGAAGCTTACGCTGTATTTTATGAACTTACATTCGTTTTGCGTCAAGCTCTAATTCGGGTTAGATTTCGTACTGTGGTTCTCAGAAACTTATTTCTGCCTTGGAGGCAAACATGAAAATTCAGTCCCTTTTACTCGCAGGTGTATTAAGTTGCAGTGCGGCTTGGGCAGCCGATGAAGCGCATGTGGATCCCGTGACCGAAGAGGGGGTGGTTAAAATTGTTTGGCAAAGTCCGAAGGATTTTCGTGATATAAAATCATCAGGGGAGGTCCAATCCCGTTATGAGAAGCGCTTATTTGAAATCTTAACTGCAAACATCAATAAAGAAGCCGCGAAGATTTTAAAATCAAATCAAACGCTTGATATGATCATTACCGATGTCGATCTTGCCGGTGATATGCGCCCAACCTTTGGTGCGACCGCTAATGATTTGCGGATTGTTAAAGACATTTATCCTCCGCGCATGACTTTTTCTTATCAAGTCATGGAAAACGATAAAGTGATTATCGCGGGTGATGAAAAACGGTCAGATATGGGGTTTATGGGTGGGATTCAATCCTTAAGTGATAAGCCTTTTATGTACGAAACCAAAATGTTAACTGATTGGTTAAAGAAAACTATTGCCCCACAACTTTAATGAATCAATCGGTCGCTAAGGCTAAGGCTTTAAACTGTTCAGTTATGCTATTAGTGTCTGAGTGTCGATAAGAAGATGATTTTCGAACAGGTAAAATCCGTTATGTGCGGATTTTGCCTGTTTTTTTGCCCTCGTGCTTAAGGTCGATAGATTGCCACTTACACAGATCTTTTTATACTCTCAGTTTCAGCTCTTAATCTCGGTTAGCTTTGTGTCTTAAAGGCCTGCAATGTTTGCAGTAATGCGCCTAACTGACGCACATAGGTTTCGAGTTCTTTAGCATCGAGCGTTGTGCGCGCTTCTATGCGAGTTAAGTCATCGACCAACTCTTGCACATAGGGTAAAAAGCGATTGCTCGAAGCGATAAACCCTTGTTCTGCCGTGAATATGCGGGTGAAGTTTCCATGGCCAGCTTTCTTTAGCTCATCTAACTTAGCGTCGGCGTCTATGGCTTGGCGATAGGCGATTTGAAGATTCTCTTTCAGTTGCTCTATAACCTTGGTATGTGGCATAACAGCGTCTCATTGCAAAATTTGCAGGAATTATAAGGGGCAAAGGATATGGCAACAAGTCAATGGCGATTAATTACAGCAATCTGTTTTCTGGCGTTGACGGGGTGGGGCAGCAACGCGGTGAGTGCACAAACCGATAAGCCGCCATTTTATCAAGTGCAATGGCAAGGCAAGAGTGCGTATTTACTGGGTTCGATTCATATTGGCCGCGCGGATTTTTATCCTTTGCCCACCCAAATTGAAGCCGCGCTGGCTAACGCTAAGGGCTTGGTCGTAGAAGTCGATATCAATAAAGTCGATAGTATCGCCTTACTGCAACAATACGGCCGCGCCGATAAAACGAAGGGATTAGATTGGCAGAATCGAGATAAACAAACCGTTGCGAGCATGACGCCCTATTGCGCGGCCAAGACAAATTTTTGTCAGTCGATTCAATCTTTCGCGCCTTGGCTGCAGGCCACTCAAGTTAACTTATTGCGTTATAAAAATTTAGGTTACAGCACGGATTATGGCGTTGATATGCAGTTGATGGCTCGATATGCGACTTTGCCTGTGTATCCGTTGGAAACCGCCGAGTCACAATTTCAATTGTTAGCGTCCTTTAATAGCCAGGCGCAGTGGTCTATGGTGCGTGAGGCGATTAGCGTATCGGATGCGGAGCTTTTAGCGTTAATTACGGCTTGGCGTTCAGGCAATGAAGCTGAGCTTGATAGCATAATGCAGGAGCAAATGGGCGGCGAGAGCGATACGGAAATGCTAGATAAAATCCTATGGCAGCGAAACCATGTGATGGCCGATGGCATTATAAAATTAATGGGCTCGACTGAGATGACGTCACCTTTGTTTGTGGTGGTGGGTGCGGGTCATGTGGTGGGGGATAAAAGTGTGGTGCAACTGCTAGAGCAAGCAGGCGCCAAAGTGAGCGCCTGCTGGAAACAGGTTTGTCAGTAATGGTTTAGGACACAGCGTTTATAACCAAGCGGTTTCAAACTGCAGCGCTTTGCCCTAAAAAGTGCACATATCGGCCCAGCGAAATATAGGGTTCGTGTTGCGAGTACTTGAGCTCCATTTTTAGCAGTTTTTGATAGTCGAAATCCGCAGGCTGACTATTTTTCAAATAGTCGTGGATTACACGCACGCCAGACTGGCTAATGAGTGACATTTGCCACTCGCTAAACCACTCTTTAACTTCTCGAATATAAAGTGGATGAGTAGGAGTTAGTCGCACTTTTTTCTTCACTTTTAAATCAGCGGCGACGTAATCGAAATTGCCCGACACTAAAGCATGAAAGCGCATGGCTTCTTTGTTGTAAAACATCAAAGAGAATAATCCGCCAGGGCTTAGCATAGTGAGTAAGCCCGCTACTGTGGGCTTAGCATCCGTTAACCATTCAACGACTGCGTGACACAGTATGATATCGAAATGGCCATGGTGATCGACCGATAATGCTTGGATAGGCGCATGGATAAGCTGGATAGTTAATGGTTCAGGTGAGGCCTCAATTTGTTCTTTGGCTTGAGCCAGCATTTCAGCAGAGATATCGCACAGCACCACCTCGTGACCGAGGCGGGCTAATTTCTGGCTAAAGTAACCAAAACCGCCGCCAGCATCTAATACCCTGAGTTTTCTATCCCCCAGTTTTGCCAGCGCGGGGGCGAGGTCGCGCCATAGCACTGCGGCACGAATGTCGCCCTTGGGCGTACCATAGATGTTTTTCGCAAATTTTTGCGCGAGCTTATCAAAATTCTTATCTTGCACGTGATAACTAGGTTAAAGAGAGTGGAACGATAGTGTGGCACAGTCGTAAATTTTTCGCACTCTGGAGATGTTATTGCCGAGTTTAGATTGAAAATTCACATCGTCAATTTTCAATCTATTGATTTTATTAGCAGTAATTATTCCTACTAAACTTAGGGATACACAGAACTCTGTCCTCTGGGTTATAATCACGCGGTTTTCGACAAACCTGACTCTATAGTTGTCCATTCAAAGAGTCAGCATCCGCCCTTATTAAGACACAGCACGGCCTGTTTTACACTCGTTATCAGCTTGATTGATCAGACATTAATCGTCTGTGCGGGGTATTTTATGGCAAGGTATTTTTGTGCCAAGGGATAGTTAATTAAAAGGTACTCAGACTTGAATAATGCATATTGTGTTGAATTGAACGCGATGCCGTCGTTGTTTTCTCTTTATCGCAAGATTTTCTTTGGCCGCAAACCTGGATGGGATCAACAGCCCTTACCTTTTATTGAGGTTTTCGTTGCTAATGTTACTGCGACAGAGGCGCAAGTGAGTCAGTATGCCGAGGTATGCGGCTTTCAGTTTGATGGTCATCTATTGCCGCCGACTTATCTGCATGTGATGGCATTTCGGTTGCATGCGGTTATTTTTACTCACGAGGGTATTACGTTTCCGTTATTGGGAATGATCCATCTTAAAAATCGTATTCAAGTGTATCGGCCTTGTTCCGTGAGTGAGACGTTTTCACTTGAGTGCGCTCTGACGACGAGCCGTGAAACCGATACAGGTTTAGAGTTTGAGTTAGTCTCTAAAGTGTTTGTCGGGCAAGAATTGGTCTGGGAAGCGTGCTCAACGTATCTGTATCGCATCGAATCGACAGGGCGCCGAGTGCGTCCGCCTCGCGCATTGAACATGGTATGGGAGGCTCCACAGCCTTGGTCACTCAACGAGGATCTTGGCCGTCGCTACGCCAAAGCGTCGGGTGATTACAACTTAATTCATTTACACCCAGTGCTTTCTAAGCGCTTTGGTTTTAACCGAGTGCTGGCGCATGGCATGTGGTCAAAGGCGCGTTGTTTGGCGGCATTGATGCCCGAGATTGGCACGCGTCCCTTTGTGGTTGAGGTCGCGTTTAAATTGCCGTTATTTATGCCTGCAGAGGTCGGATTTTGTTGTGAACCAAACGATGGTCGTCTGATATTTGAACTGCGAGATAGTAAAGGCCGGCGTCCTCATTTAAGCGGTGAAGTGCAGTTTTAAGCACTGACAAAAACGGCGCCGTTGTTATTTTAGCCTCCACATTTCGCGGCCTTCTTTATGCTAGCGTGCCCCCTGTTTTTAGTTAATGGTGCTTTTGGCGCGGATGGTGGCAAAATGGTGGCAAAGCTTTCATCAGGCGTATCTGCATTGAGGCTAGTATCAGCTGATAATGACCGCGCTCGTTCTTTATTTAGAACGATGTGTTTGGGCTGAAGCCCGATCCATCGGCCTTTATATGATACAGATTAAGGAATGGTTTATTAGTCTATTTGAAGGCTACATCTCTTTAAGTCGATCACCTAGAATCCGCCAAAACTCATTCATTGTGATGATAGCCATCAAGATTCCAACCCGAATTCACTGGGTATGCTTAAGAGGAAGATCGACCTATGCTGACTGACATGGACATTTCACGCCGTGCTCATTTAAGAAATGTGCTTGAATTAGGGGTTGAATTTGGTTTGCTGCCAGAGGAGTTAATTCTCTGTGGTAAAGCAAAGGCAAAAGTCGACTTGCGGGTGCAACAACGCTTAGCTGATCAGCGCAAAGGTAAACTTATTATTGTCACCGCGGTAACACCCACGCCTTATGGCGAGGGAAAAACGGTCACGAGTATTGGTTTAACGCAATCGTTAAAGGCGCTGGGCAAAAAGGCTTGTGCTTGTATTCGTCAACCCAGTATGGGCCCGGTGTTTGGTGTTAAAGGTGGCGCTGCGGGTGGCGGTTATGCGCAAGTCGTGCCTATGCAGGAGATGAATTTACACCTCACTGGCGATATTCATGCTGTTAGTAGTGCTCATAATTTAGGTGCCGCAGCCATTGCCGCTAGGCTTTTTCACGAGGCACGATTAGGGAAAGCGGAATTTGAGGCGCAATCTGGGCTGGCATTTTTGGATATTGACCCCAGCGAGATCCGTTGGCATCGGGTTGTAGATCAAAATGATCGCTGTCTGCGGCAAATTCAGCTGGGCTTAGGGGAGAATAATGGCCCTGAGTATTCATCGAGTTTTGATATCACTGCTGCGTCAGAGTTGATGGCGATTTTAGCCCTCAGTCAAAATTTAGCCGATATGCGCACTCGTATAGGCAAGTTAGTGTTAGCAGTAAATCGCGAGGGGGCTTTGGTCAGTGCTGAGGACCTAGGGGTTGCGGGTGCGATGACGGCAATTATGGCAGAAGCGATTAAACCCACTTTAATGCAAACCCTCAATGGTGCGCCTTGTTTTATTCATGCCGGTCCCTTTGCCAATATTGCCCATGGTAACTCGTCAATTATTGCCGATGATATCGCTTTAAAACTGGCCGATTTTGTGGTCACGGAGGGCGGTTTTGGCTCAGATATGGGCTTTGAGAAGTTCTGCAATATTAAAGTGCGCCAATCGGGTCAAGTGCCTAGTGCGGCAGTATTAGTCACTACTTTAAAAGCGCTAAAGGCCAACAGCGGTATCCCAGGTATTACGGATATTAATGCACCGGATCAGCAGCGGCTTGAAGCCGGTTTTGCTAACTTAGAGTGGCACATTATGAATGTGGCACGTTACGGTGTGCCTGTCGTCGTGGCGATAAATCGCTTTGCAACCGATACCGATTTCGAGTTGCAGTGGCTGATTGAGGCGGTAAAACACACCGCCGCCTTTGGTTGTGAGATCAGCGAGGCGTTTACTAAAGGCGAAGCCGGCGCCATTGCGCTCGCGCAGATTGTGGTTCGTGCAACAGAAAGTGCGGCTGAATTTAAGTATTTATACCAAGACGATGCTTCCATAGAGGCTAAATTATCCACGCTCTGTGAAGTCGGTTATGGCGCGACAGGGGTAAGCTTATCTGCCGATGCGCGACGTCAAGCTGAAGTGCTCACTGAGCTTGGTTTTGGTCATTTACCCGTGTGTATGGCCAAAACTCCGCTGTCTATTAGTCATGATCCCAGCTTAAAAGGGGTTCCTCAGCACTTTATCGTGCCGATTCGTAGCTTAAATTTGCATGCTGGTGCCGGATTTATCACGGCATTGGTTGGCAATGTCATGACCATGCCAGGACTAGGTCTCAAGCCGGGGTATTTGAATATAGATATTGATGAGCAAGGTGAGATAGTTGGCTTAGGTTAGCGAGTTGTCGGTACTGCGGTCGCTTTAATCACTTCAAGGGCGTGAGATTATCACGCCCTTGATATTTTATGGTTATTTTATAGTTTGATAAATATGCAGATCCCGTTGTGGGAAGGGAATACTAATGCCTTCGGCGTCAAAGCGCATTTTCACTTCGCGGGTGATATCCCAGTAGACATCCCAGTAATCATCAGGTGTTGCCCAAGGGCGGACAATAAAGTCGACTGAGGACTCGCCTAACAAATGCAGTTTTATCGTGGGTTCAGGGAATCGTTCCACTTTAGGGTGAGCCGCCACAATGGCTTTTAAAATGGTTTCAGCATGCTCGATATTATCGCTATAGCTGATGCCAAAGGTCATGTCTACTCGGCGATGATCTTCAGCGGTAATGTTGTTAATAGTATCGCCCCAAATCTTATTGTTTGGCACGATAAGCCTCTGGTTATCTAGTGTTTTGATGGTGGTAGACACTAGGCTCATATTGCTTACGCGACCCGTCACGCCAGCGGCGTTGATCAAATCGCCTACATCGTAGGGGCGATAAATTAAGATCATCATGCCGGATGCAAAATTTGATAGGGTATCTTGTAATGCAAAACCAATAATCACACCCGCGATACCAAAGCCAGCGAGTAGCGGTCCAAGTTCAATGCCGAGCTGCGACAAAGCAATCAGTACACCTATGGCAAATATGGCTTTGCCTGAAAGTGAGGTGAAGAATTCTTGCAGTAATTTACTTAAATTGAGCTTGGAATTACTCACGGTATTTTTGACGACTTTCTTGACGAGCTTGCCGGCAAGGTTGGCTATAAACAAAATCAAGCAGAAGATGAATAATTTAAAGGTGGCAGTGGGGCCATGGTCAACGGATTTGTTTTTGGCAGTGTCGAGCCACTGCGAGAGTAAGCTTGAGGCAACATCAAAGCTTAAAACATCCTGAGTAATATCCCCTGAAATACTAAACAAGGTTTTTTTCAGACTAGAGGTATCATGACCGAGAGAATCGAGTAAATTGATCTCTACAGCCAAGCTCTTACTGTTTTGATCAAGACGGTCTTTAAGGGCTTGCACTTGGCCTGTTTGCGCTGAAGTGACATCTTTACCAGCATTGGTTGCAACATTCACGGCCGCTTGCAATTGCTGGTAGGTGAAGATGATAAAGCTTTCAAAGTTATCCGCGCGCGTCACTAATAGCGTGGTCAGAGCCGATTTTTGCTCAGTCACATCTTGGCCTATTTTGGCTAACCAAGATAAGGTTTCAAGTTGCAGTTTGAGGTTTTGATCTTTTTCTAACTCTAACTTAGAGATCTCCAGTAGCGTGGCATTTTCATCACCGGTTCCGAGTTTTTGGGCTAATGCCGTAGTGTTTTCGGTTAGGAAGGCATCGATTTGTTTGACATGTTTTAACTCTTCTTTGAGAAGGGCGAGTAACAAAGGTGTATCAGGTGATGGCTCATCTAACAGCGACTTGATCTTATTTCTTACCTGTTGGGTTTTAGTCTTAATCCTAAATTTAGTAATGGATCTAAATTCGCCTTTAGCAAAACGCAAGTTTTGAATATCGGCATTAATCGTCGCCTGTAGATGGCGTATTTCTTCATTTGCATCAGCCGCGACTGGCATAGCAGAGGGGGACACTGCATTGGGTGGCGTATCAGCCGCAAAGGCTGCTTGATCGACCGTCAGCAAAGACGAGCAACACAAGACGAGTAGTAACATTAAAGCGTGGCGCATGGTGAGTATCTATAGTGTAAATATGTCCCTATATTATAGAATTTTGAATGATCTCTGTAAAACAGTGTTTGAAGTCTAACTCACCCGCAGGTGGCACCGATTTAGCGGCTAATTGCCGAGTGTCGTTCTTCGGCGTTGAATTCGGGAATAATGAATCAGAGGGTTGTATAGGGGTTGATAGGCGTGAGTAAAGGGCCAATAGCGTTGGATATTCATGTGAATATGCCAGGATGGCAAAATGCAGAGCCCAAAGTACTGAGCTCTTAGCATTTGCGACAATTTAACGGTTATTGAACGACTTGTTCTTGGCTCTCTAATGAGTGCCCAACATAATAAATGCCGCCAAAAATAAGTGTGCTAAAAATCACGATACTTAAGATTAACCCTAAATTTTCACGGAAAAATGTTAGCATTTAAGTTGCCTTTTTTGGATAAAATTAACATGCAAATAGAGCAAGCAGCTGTGCTTCTCTTATAGGCATACTATAAATATGCTCACTTAAGCTAATCTTAAAGCGCTCTTTTCATGACTCATTCTATATCTTAATCACCTTTTAGACGACAAAGTAGCGTGGGATAAATACCTTGTAACTTACTGTTAACTTGTGTAGCTCAATTGTTTTGTTGCAACTGGGCATTAGCATGGCATAATCTAGGCCGCTTTTTTAACGCTGGGGATGACTGGGTGAGACTAAAAAGTCACATTAGACGCACAATTTCGATATGGCTTTCGGCCATCTTGATATTGCTGTCTTTTGCTGCCTCAGCCCATAGCGTGACCCATATCGACGATGGGGCTAAGGCCCACTGCACTCTGTGTTTCCATCATCACCAGCTTAGCAAGATTTTATTGACCGAGCCGCTGACGCTCAATTTAGTTGTGCAGCATTTCGAACCGGTCGATGTTATTCTCCCTTCCTCCATTTTGGAACACGTGAGTGTTTATCGCAGTCGTGCCCCTCCTTTCGCTCTCTAAATCAACACAAAAATTTTAACCTATTGTATTCCTTGATGGCTTTATATTGGCCATCGAGTATTAGTTGTATTTTGGAGATATAATGACTGTTTTAAATACCCGAATTTCTGTGGTGGCTTTGGCGTGCGCGCTTGTTTCGCCGAGTTTATTTGCTGCAGACTCGAGTTTGACCAACCCCAACATCAGTGCTGTGTTAAACGGATATTATCAGACGGGTGAGCGGCCATTATCTGAGACGAGTGAAGGATTTGGGCTTGGAGAAACTGAGTTGGCGATGAGCGCCAATATCGATGACATGTTCTATGGCAAAGTGACCGCAGTGATTGAAATGCATGACGGTGAAACTGAGCTGAATCTGGAAGAAGCTTTTATTCAAACCATGGCCATGCCCGGTGGATTCTCAATCCGCGGTGGCCGTTTCTTATCGGACATGGGTTACCTTAATAACCAACATTTACACACGGATTCCTTCACCGACCGCCCTATGGTTTACCGTGCATTCTTAGGTGGGCATTATTTCGATGACGGTATTCGTTTCAATTATGTCGCCCCGACAGACTTGTATTGGACCATGGGCGCAGAAGTCTTTAAGGGCGATAGCCTGCGTGCTGCTGATGAGCATGGTGAGCGTGAGTTTGAAAATGTAGGCGTTTACACGCTCTATACCAAAATCGGTGGAGACTTAAGTGTTAATAGCTCGTGGCAAGCGGGGTTAAGTTACTTGCGCAACGAGAATGGCCAAGTGACCGCCCATGAAGAAGCGGATCACGAAGATGAGCATGCCCATGAAGAAGCTGAGCACGAAGGCCATAGTCATGCTGCATCTTACACGGGTAAAAATACCTATGGTGCTGATTTTGTTTATAAGTGGGCGCCTAATGGCAACTACAAGTATCAAAATTTAACCGTGAGTGGCGAGTATTATCGGGTGAGCGATTTTACACCGATCGATTTACATCCTGAGGATGCGCCGAGCCAAGATTACCACCAGGGTTGGTATTTGAGCAGTGTGTACCAATTCACGCCAAGTTGGTCTGCAGGTCTACGCTATGGCGAAGTGGATACGCAAGAGCGCCATGGCGATCATTTTTATGCACAAAAATTGACAGAATCAGAGGCCACACTGGCGTGGCATTCTAGCCATTTTTCAACCGTTCGCTTTCAATATACCCATCAAAAAGGGACGAATTTTGATGGAGTAGAAGACGATAACATCTTCACTATTCAATATATTATGTCTCTGGGGGCTCACGGTGCGCATCAATTCTAATATAGCTAAATTGGCCTTCGTTGCGTCATTGGTCACTTATACCGGTTTGGCTCATGCTGAGTTGAATGTATTTGCCTGCGAACCTGAATATGCGGCATTGGTGAAGGAGCTCGCTCCAAAGGCCAGCATCTATTCGGCAACGACGGCATTACAAGACCCTCACCAAGTACAGGCGCGTCCGAG